>ONMG01000329.1 GCA_900318855.1 uncultured Prevotella sp. | reverse complement strand
TGATCCTTCCAAAGCTGGATGATGGTATCGGCCTCCGGGTCGAGCTCACGCAGTCTGGCAAAGAGCTGCTCCAACAACATACGGTCGGCGATGACTTCCTCCATCGGCTTGCTGCGGTCGGGGATATAGTCGCCGAGGGTACCGTTGCCGTCCGGGAGAGGTTGATCCAGCGAAGTTACATCGCCTGCCGCGTGATACTCGCAGCCGATGCAGTCGCCGTCGCACTTCCAAATGAAGCGGTAAGGGCACATACACCTGCCGTGATCTTGCTCCTTGTGGCGGATGCGGTCGGCTTCCTTATAGAAAGCATCGTGCTGTGCCTTGCTGACCGGCACCTTCTCGCCGGTGCTGCGAACGTAGATGAAATAGGTCTTTTCTGTTGTCATAAGATTTCCTCCTGTGATTTGCTTTTTGCGGGCAATCACAGCGGGGAAATTCATGGCGCGTTCATCAGAAAGACATCAGAATGTATTGATTTCTGTGCATTTTTCTGATATAATAGGAATTGGTGGGAATAAATCGGAAACACCACGAACCACAGTGCCGTCTATCCAGCCGCATCCCGGACGCCTTCTCGCCCTTGTGACTGCTCACAAGAGCCATCCAATCGTTCGGTAGGTCAGCTGCTATAGTTCGTAAGGTTCTTAGGGTTCGACTTTGAAAACTGGAGAGAAAATCTATGACAAAAGGTGACAATCCACGGCTCTGTGGCGGCACCTTCTTCGTGCTTGTATTGCAGGCGCTAAAGCAGCGCGTCAAGGCAAGACAGCACTATAAAGGCGAGAGGGACGGCCTCTCTGATCCGGAAGTTCTGATCGGGCTGATCAAGGTGATCAATCCCGATTATCAGGAACCGAAGGAAGGTGCGCTGAAGGGAAAAACAAACGACTTCAAATCCTGCAAGACCTCAACCGGCCAGTATCTGCCCTTTGGCGTTACGCCGGAGATTGAGGCATTTGATGAGCGTGTCCGGAATGAGTATGAGGATGCTCTCGGCGCAATGACCGAATTCGTCGCGCTGTTTCTTGAGACCGGTACGAAGGTCAAGAAAGACGAAAGGCTTGTGAAGGCGCTGATTGACCTGATTGAACAGGATGACAGCATCAAACCGGATGAGGAGCTCTATATAAAAGAGAACGGCGGGAAAATAAAAAAGACCGCGCTTGGCGGTCTCGACGATGTCTGCCTCCCGGCATTCCTGCTGGGTGTTTGGCATTATGTAGTTGTATATAGGAAAGACAACAGCGTAGGTCGTGATACCTACGACAGATGGTGCCCAGAAAATGGTAGAGCGCCGAGAGTCTACTCTGGCGATATGGGAAAGCGGATAACAAGAAAAATAGAGGTGCGTATGCCGGAAACGGACGTGACCGAGGAAGCTGAGATATACGACTTCGGTGATGAAGACGCTGATCAATCAGACAGCGAGTTTGATTTTGGCGATGAAGATACCAAGGCAGGTACGCCTCCTCCTACGCAGCAGATAATAAACAATCCGCTGATTATTCAGCAGAAAGGTGACGGGAATGCTGTGATTCCCAATTACGGGACAGTGAATCTTACGCTTGGAAAACACGGAGGTGGATCGAATGAGTAATGAAGTCAAGGTCATATCTGCGACCGGCCTCCCTGTGACCGGGCAGCCGCAAGTCGTGCAGACAGGAAATGATAATGTTACGATACCAAACTACGGCACAGTAAATCTCACTGTTCAGCAACAATTTGCCACCATGCCTGCTTTCGGAGGCAGCTTCTATGTGCCGGTCAGAGTAAACCGCGAATATTACAACATCTTCGTAATTGGCGGAGAGGAATTTGATAAGCCGTATTTTAAGGTTCCGCGTGACCGGGCTTTAACGCATCTGATGTCTAAGGAGACAATGGATCGGTTTGCGGAAATGACGCAGGAGAACAAGGAAGAAATAAAGACTATGCCATCTCTTTTCATGGCTGAGAACCGAAACTATGGAAAAGCTGATGATGATCAGATGGTTATATATGGGTTCGTTTCAGACCTCAAAATTTACGATAACGATGTGAAAGTGTACTACTGCGGGTACAAGATAGACATTCCGCAGCAAAGATTAAATGAGTGCCTTGAAGAGCTTGGGCTTGTTGGAGATAACAGATTTAATGAATTAAACCGGACTCACTGGTCGATTAAGCGCTGTGATCTGATACAAGAGCTGCTTGAGGCCGGAGTTCAAATCCCGGTGTTTAACATGGGGTAAGTTTCATGAAAGTAATGGAGGAAGATTTCATGAGTAACGAAATGGAAAACATCACAACAGAAGCAACACCGGAAAAATGGGTAAATCTCGAAGATATAGCCGAACATCTGAGTGTTAGCACAGATACCGTCAGGAATTGGATAAAAGACGGAAAGCTACCATTTTATCGAGCCGGGAAACGCTACAAATTCAAAATATCAGAAGTCGATGAGTGGCTTCGAGATGGGAAAATAACGGATTAATATGTCGCACAGAAAAATGTGGCAGAAGGGAGAGAGCCTATGCAGGACAAGATGAAGTCCCTCATAACAAATATAAAGCTGGATGCTGCCACTTTTCATGGTGAGACGGTAGAGCCTACCTATATCAATTTTTTCTTTGGGAAGAACGGTGCAGGAAAGACCACGGTAGCATCTGCTTTTGAAGATCCGAGTTGTCTTGAGTGGCAGAGCGGGATAAATCCTACCGATTATACGATTCTTGTCTATAATCAGGAGTTCATCAATCGGAACCTTGCTAATTACGGAGACCTTAAAGGCGTGTTCACTCTTAGCAAGGAAAACGCCGAGACGAGGAAGCAGATTGACGATAAGACAGAAGAAAGAAAAACTGTTATAGCAGATGGGAGGCAGGCCGCCGAGGATCGTGACAAGAAGAATGGCGAGCTTAAACCGCTGCGCGATTCATTTGAAACTACCTGCTGGGAAGATACGGAGGACATCAGGCGCAGCTTTGATCAGACGCAGACCGGGAAGAAAAAGAAGCTCCAATTCACGGATGAGGTACTTTCAGGTAAGCACAAGCCTATCGAACATAAAAAAGAGGATATACAGAAATTATATGATATCGCCTATGATCCAAAGGCGCGGAAGTATCCCTCGTTTAATACATCCGCCGAGCTCGAAGGCGTCTATGATCTTACCGGCGAGCACTTCCTTGCTGAAGAAGTTACCAGCCGGAGCGAGACACAATTTGCACAGTTCATGAAGGCGCTGAATGCGACCGAGTGGGTAAAGCAAGGCCACGCTGATTACGTGGCGGGTCATGATGAAGGTAAATGCCCATTCTGCCAGAGAAAGCTGCCAGACACCTTTGAAAAGGATATTGCCGAGGCATTTGATGAGGGATATCAGAAGGCTCTTGATGCTCTGGAAACTTTCGAGATTGAGTACGCGAGGAAGATGGCAGCATTGCTGGAGTTGCTGAAAAATAACCTGACCGACGTATTTCCGAAAGCTAAGACCGATGAATACGAGAAGCTCGTAGCGCAGCTTGAAACGGTTATCACCGAAAACGAACAGCTCATCGCAAAGAAACGGACTTCTCCGGGTGAGCCGGTGGCACTTAAAGATACGGATGCCATTCTCTCTGATATTGATACTGCGATAGCGGGTATCAATAAGCTGATTCAGGAGAATAACGACATTGTAGCCACCAAGCCGGACAAGCAGCTCGAATGCTTCAATATGGTCTGGGAGGAGATTGCCTTCATCCTGAAGGAGAAGGTCGCGGCTTATATAAAAAGCAAGGGAGATATCGAAGCTGAGGTTAAGCGCCTCGACGGACAGGTAAAAGCACTGCAGGGAAAATATAAGACGCTGACCTCGGAAATAAACACGCTTAATGCCAGCGTCATCAATACGGCTGCGACTGTTGACAGCATAAATGCGCACCTGAAGGATTCTGGATTTGAAGGATTCCGGCTCCGAGAGAAGGAAGGCGTCAAAGGCACCTATGAGGTCATTCGAGAAGATGGCAAGGTTGCTGAGAACCTCAGCGAAGGCGAACGTAATTTTATTGCGTTCCTGTACTTCTATCATCTGGTACGCGGCAGCCAAACTGAGACAGACTCCGGCAAGGACAAGATCGTGGTCATTGATGATCCGGTTTCCAGCATGGACTCCAGTGCGCTCTTTATCGTGAGCGCCTTGGTACGTGAGATGCTTGGCGTCTGCAGCAACAATGTCAGGTTGGAGGATCACGAATACAAAGGAAAGTATATCCAGCAGATATTCATCCTGACACATAATGCGTTCTTCCACAGGGAGATCACATACAATCAGGTGAGCCATTACCGGTATGTGTCCTTCTTCAAAGTGAACAAGAAGAATAACATCTCGACAGTGGAGAAATGTGTCATTGAGGCCACGAAGGTTTCTGAAAAGGACAGGAATTTCAATCCGGTTCAGAATTCCTATGCAGCACTTTGGCGGGAATATGAAACGCTGGATGCTCCGATCCCGCTCATGAATGTGATCCGGAGAATCCTTGAATACTACTTCCTGCAGCTGTGTGGCTTCGAGAGTACAGTTCTCAGCACCACGGTGCTTGATGCGATAAAGAAGCAGATCATGGACGAGGCCGCCGGAGGCGTTCCTGATTATACGAAATATCATCTGGCACAGGCCATGCTCTCTTACATAAACAGATCGGATGCCTTTAACGATGGTCTTCACTTCGTAGACGAGAGCATTGATTGCGAACAGTACAGGGATGTGTTCTATTCCATCTTTGATGTGATGAATCAGGGGCAGCACTTCAGGCACATGATGGAGGAAGCCGAGTAAAAAATGACAAAGGACGGACTGCTATGAAAATATTTGATAATGTCACGGATATAGTCCGCGACGATTTGAAGCAGACGGTTAAGCGAGGCAGCAAGGTATCAATTGCCGCTGCATGCTTTTCTATGTATGCGTATAAAGAGTTGAAGGCGCAGCTGGAGCAGGTGGACGAGTTCCGTTTTATTTTCACGTCCCCAACATTTATCAAGGAAAAGGCTGAGAAGCAGAAGCGCGAATTCTATATCCCGCGTCTCAGCCGCGAAAGCAGTCTGTACGGTACGGAATTTGAAATCAAGCTGCGTAATGAGATGACGCAGAAGGCCATCGCAAAGGAATGCGCAGATTGGATCAAGCGCAAGGCGACCTTTAAGTCCAATGTTACCGGCGAGAACATGGGCGGCTTTATGACCGTCAAGGCTCCTGCGGAAGAAGTAGCATACATGCCGATGAACGGTTTCACGACTGTTGATATCGGCTGCGAGCGCGGCAATAACAGCTATAACATGGTAAACCGTATGGAGGCTCCGTTTTCCACGCAGTATATGCAGCTTTTCGAGTCGCTTTGGAATGACAAGGATAAGATGCAGGACGTGACCGATGTCATCATTTCAAACATCAGTACGGCCTACAATGAGAACTCACCGGAATTCATTTATTTCATGACACTCTATAATGTGTTCAGCGAGTTCCTTGATGATATTTCGGAGGACGTACTGCCGAACGAGGCGACCGGTTTTAAGCAGAGCAAGATCTGGAGTATGTTGTATGACTTCCAAAGGGACGCGGTACTTGCCATCATCAACAAGCTGGAGAAGTACAATGGCTGCATCCTTGCTGACAGCGTCGGTCTTGGTAAGACCTTCACTGCGCTGGCT
>ONMG01000165.1 GCA_900318855.1 uncultured Prevotella sp. | reverse complement strand
TCAGGCTTCGGCCATCACGGAAGGTGTGACCGACAAGGCCACAGAGGAGATGACAACTATCCTGCGCCGTGACCACAAGCTCAAGGATGCCAGCGATGATTCCCAAGGCGATGCCGATGACTTCAATATCCGGTCGCAGGAGGAGCTTTCGTCGATGATGAACTCCACCACCGACATGCTTACCATCCTGCTGGGCTGTGTGGCCGGCATCTCTCTGATAGTGGGTGGCATCGGCATCATGAACATCATGTACGTGAGCGTTACGGAGCGCACCCGCGAGATAGGACTGCGCATGAGTGTCGGTGCACGCGGCATCGACATCCTCAACCAGTTCCTCATCGAAGCCGTGCTGCTGAGTGTCACGGGAGGTGTCATCGGGGTGGCACTGGGTGTCGGCGCTTCCTATGCCGTAAAGCTGCTGGCCCACTGGCCCATCTACATTCAGGCATGGAGCATCATCATGAGCTTTGCCGTATGCACGTTCACGGGTATCTTCTTCGGATGGTATCCGGCCAAGAAGGCAGCTCAGCTCGATCCAATCGAGGCTATCCGCTACGAATAGGCAGCGGCCGTAATACAAGAACATAACAGCGGCCCCGACCGGCAATGCTCCTCAGAGTAAGCCGGACGGGGGCGCTGTTGTGAGTAAGGTGTGAGCCTAATCGGCTAAGAGCTCCTTCGGGCGGCTGATGAGCGTGGTGGCACCGTGAGCCATCAGGAAGTCGTGGTCGCGGAATCCCCACAGCACACTGATGCTGGGCATGCCACAGTTGCGGGCCGTGTCGATGTCGACATCGCTGTCGCCGATATATACGGCCGTCTCCTTCGGAGCGTTCAGCTGCCGGAGCGCCTCCAATACCGTGTCGGGAGCGGGCTTCTTACGGATGTTCTCGCGTTCGCCGATAGCCACTTTGATATAGTCGCCGAAGAAGTGCTGGCAGAGTTCCTGCGTGGCGGCATAGAACTTGTTGCTCACCACAGCGAGCTTCTTTCCCCGCAGACTGAGCTCGGCCAGCGTGTCCATGATGCCAGGATAAGGCTGGGTGGTGTCAAGACTGTGGACCAGATAATGCTGGCGGAAGGTGGCGTAGGTGTCATCAAATTGAGGGTTGGAGAGACCGCCTGGAATGGCTCTCTCCATGAGCTTCTTCACCCCATTGCCCACGAAGAGGCGCACCTCGTCGATGGTGCGTTCGGGCATGTGGCTCTGACGCAGTGCGTAGTTGCAGCTGGCAGCCAAGTCCTGAAGGGTGTTGAGCAACGTTCCGTCTAAGTCGAAGACGTAAGTATCGAAATCCATACAATTCATGTATTGTTATCCTGATTTATTAATGTAGCTGCCGGGGGCAGCAGTCTGTTGTCTGTAGGAGTCGGGCCTTCGTGAGGCTCGGTGGCTTATGCCCGGTGGCTTTCGCGGATGAGCGCCTGAATCTTCTCGTTGAGGTTGACAGCGTGCTGCAGCTCGGTGTCGCCCAGAGGCTGCTCTCCCCTCTTGCCTTTGTACATAGCCTCAATATCGTCCATGGGCACCAGGCAGATGACCGACGGGCTGAAGGCATGGCGCGCTATGATGGCTTCGGCCAGCGATGGGGTGAGCTCGCGCGGTGCGTGCTCTTTGGAGTGCAGCATGGTCACCCGGTAGCGCTGGGCCCTTCCCGGGTCTTCACGCCACCACTGGCGCAGCGTGGGCGTTGAGGGAAGCGATGTGGCTGCTATGCTCAGGTAGGGATATTCCTTCAGGCGGGCAAACTCCCAGGCCTCATTCTGCGGTTCGGAATGGAGCTGTACGGGCAGCACATGCATCCGGCCCAGCACAGGCTTGAGGAAGTCGGCGTAGGGTTTGTGGCCTAAGGCTACCAGCATATGGCTCTGACTCACGATGAGTTCAAGCCTTTCGCGAAGCAGGCACGCCGTGTAGTCGGGATGCAGTTCGGCATCGTCGGGGAAGCGGATGTCGAGACTCACGATGTCGAAGATTTGTTCCAAGGCTCTCAACCGTGCTTTTACCCTGCTTAGGGAAAAGTCGCGCCTAAGGTCGACTTTTACGGTGCCCATGAGCGACACTTTATGGCTGCGTGCAAAAGTGGCCAGCTCGCTGCAGTGTCTAAACGACTTCAAGGTGAGTGGCCCTTCTGTGCCGGCATCTATGAGCCGGATGCCTTGTTGAGCGGCCCAAAGGATGAATTCTCGAGTTGGCCGGGAGGTGCGCACCCCGAAGATGCGCCATTGAGGGCCTGGCTCATGCAGCATTCCCCCGTAGAGCACCAGCACTTCACCGTCGCTCATCTTCAAGCCGTCGGTAGAGCGGTTGTCGCCCATCTCCCATCTGAGGAGCGTATTGCTTTGTGCATCAATGACTACATATTTATATTCAAGGGGGAAAAACATCATGCCTGCATTGAGCGACAGCATCCAGTCGTGCTCTCCGATGCTCTGCATCTTGACGAAGTGGGCAGGATTCCAGTGGCCCAATGAAGGATGTGAGCCACAGACGGCAAGTGCCTCGCCCTCGCGCAGCTGGGGGGCGGAAACCCGGAATACAATGGTCTTCCGATAGAGCACAATACGCTCGGGTCTGAGACCGGTGCTTGCTGTAATGCCCTGGCTCACGTAATAGAGCTGGGAGTAGAAGGGAATGACATCGGGTACATCGCGCCAACTGTCGGGGAAGAGGTAGTCTGCATTACCGTCGAAGGCATAGCGCCTTGGCACTTCACACCATTCTCTGCGCAGCAGGCAGCCTTTGGAGTCTTCCACCTGATAGTAGTATTCCAAACTGTCGATGGTGCGTAGGCGCCATTCCAGAAGCGAGGTCTCCAGTTGCCACAGCTCGCCATCAGTGGTTTGCATGGGAAGGTTGCGCAGCGCGATGCGGCGTTTTCCGCTGAAGGCACTTACGACAACATGAAGTGATTGTCCCCACTCCGTGCGATAATGCAGGCTGAATTTGAGTTTCATACTGCAAATTTAAGCATTTCAAACCTTATAGCCGTAGATGTAGAATTAAAAAAAGATAAAAGGCCATTACCTTTTGGCTTGCTGTTTCCTCGTCGGTAGGAAGTAGAATTGGAACTTGGACGCTTGTTGGCGCTTTGGGCATCACTCGTCGTGGAGGGTTGGGCGGAGGAATGCTCCTAACCTACTTGCCTAAGGTCGTCGTGGTCTATAGCTATTAATAAGGTGTGAAGATAGTCTGTACTTGGAAACTGCACACTTTACACTTGCGTGTGAAGATAGGCTGCACTCGGGAGCGGCACCGAAAAAAGCAAGCTTTTTTCTTTGCCGTTCCCCTCGTTTGCACTATCTTTGCACCATAATTCATATATACGGTCATGTCAAATCAAAATTGCATGAAGTATCTCGGTCCGGCGGCGATTTGCGTGTTGGCCATATTAGGGATACTCTACTATTACTTCTTTTCGGCATTCTCTGCAAAGAGTGCCACACAGTATGTCTATATCGACACCGACGACAACATCGACTCGGTCTATTTCAAACTCTCACCCATTGCCAAGGCTGGTCCTTATTCCGCATTCAAGACCTTGGTGCGGCATAGTAAATATGCCGACCATATCAAGACGGGTCGCTATGAAGTGAGCACTCATATAGGAGCTTTCAAACTCTTTCGCCACTTGAAAAACGGGCAGCAGAGTCCGGTGAGCCTCACCATCCCCTCAGTGCGCACGGTAGACAATCTCTCCGAGGAACTCTCGAAACACCTGATGCTTTCGAAGGATGATATATCAAGGGCGCTCAAGGACGAGGCCACTTGTCGGAAATATGATTACGACACCACTACCATCATGTGTATGTTTATCCCCAATACATATAACATCTATTGGAATTGTTCTATTGACAAGCTGCTCTCCAGAATGCAGAAGGAGAGTCGCCTCTTTTGGACCGACGCTCGTAGATCAAAGGCAGAGGCGCTGAAGCTGAGCCCGAATGAAGTAATAACGCTGGCAAGTATAGTCGATGAGGAAACGGCCAATAATGCAGAGAAGCCCATGATTGCAGGGATGTACTATAACCGCTTGATGGTGCGCAGTGCAAAGTATCCCAACGGTATGCCGTTGCAGGCAGACCCTACTATTAAGTTTGCATGGAAGCGGTTCGAACTGAAACGTATCTACAATAATCTGCTCCATATCCATAGCCCTTACAACACTTATACGAACCCCGGTCTTCCTCCAGGTCCCATTCGCATTCCGAGTGTTGCGGGCATCGACGCAGTGCTCAATCTGGTGCACCACGACTACCTCTATATGTGTGCCAAAGAGGATTTCAGTGGCACGCATAATTTTGCCCGAACCTATGATGAGCATCTGAAGAATGCTGCACGTTATTCGGCGGCGCTCAACAGTCGGGGTATCAAATAATTGGCTGAGAGGCGGCCCCCCTGCATTTGATGGCAGGTGGGCCGCCTTTCTGATGTTGGAGGGGCTATCACCGGACTTTCAGGAGCGAGTCCCTCTTCTTAGCGAACAACATCTTGGGCAGAAGGAAGCCCTAAGACAGCATCTTTTTGTTGAAAGACAAGAAGAATCAATCAAAAAGCTTGCAGGCTCCGAGCTTTTTGCCTATATTTGCGGCGCAAATACCATTAACATCAATAAACCTAACAACATGGTAAACAGATTTATCCTAAACGAAGTGTCGTACTTCGGCCCCGGAGCTCGGAAGGAGCTTCCGGAAGTAGTGAAACGGTTCGGCTTCAAGAAGGCCTTAGTGGTGACCGATAAAGGTCTGATGCAGTTCGGTGTGGCCAAGAAGGTGCTCGACGTACTTGACGAAGCTGATATCCCCTATGAGGTCTTTGACGAAGTGAAGCCCAATCCTACCGTGACCAACGTCAAGCATGGTGTCAAGGCGCTACAAGACGCAGAGGCCGACTTCATCGTTGCTATTGGCGGTGGCTCCAGCATGGATACAGCCAAAGGTGTGGGTATTGTGGCCAACAATCCGGAATTCTCGGATGTGGTGTCGCTGGAAGGCGTTGCCGATACCAAGAAGAAGACGGTGCCCATCATCGCCCTACCCACCACGGCCGGTACTGCTGCCGAGACCACAATCAACTATGTTATCATAGACGAGACCAAGCATAAGAAGATGGTTTGCTGTGACCCCAATGACATTCCTGTCGTCGCCATTGTCGATGCTGAACTCATGTACAGTCTGCCGAAATCGCTTACAGCTGCCACTGGTATGGATGCCATGACGCATGCCATTGAGGGATTCATCACAAAGGCGGCTTGGGAGCTCTCCGACATGTTCGAAATTAAGGCTATCTCGATGATTCACAAGTATCTGCCTATTGCTGTGGCCGAGCCCACCAATCCTGTTGGGCGCGACGGCATGGCTGTAGCCCAGTATGTGGCTGGAATGGCTTTCTCGAATGTGGGTCTCGGTGTCGACCATGGCATGGCTCATCCCATGAGTGCCCTCCATGACGTTCCGCATGGTGTGGCTTGTGCCATCCTCCTGCCAACCGTGATGCGTTTCAATGCTCCTTCTGCACTTGACAAATATGTGGAGATAGCTAAGGCTCTTGAGGTGTGGCATGAAGGCATGAGCCGCGAGGAAGCAGCAGATGCAGCTTGTAGCGAGATACAGCGGATGAGTGCGGAACTCGGCATACCGCAGCATCTTTCTGAACTGGGAATAACGGAAGCTGATATTCCTGAATTGGCAGAACAGGCCATTGCTGATGTCTGCACGCCCGGCAACCCCCGTGAAGTGACCAAGCAAGACATTATAAATATGTATAAGGAGATTCTTTGAGCGTCATCACTCAACGTCAATAATTGAAATGCCCTCCTCTTCACAGAGAAGGGCATTCTTTCTCAATAGGCATTAGTCTTTTAAGGTAAAAAGATTGTATTCAGGATAACGAGGGCAAAGTTAAAACATCTTGACGTTTTGACCAAATATATTTATATGTTCGATAACATAAACTTAAAGATTGTCGCGTTCTTTCCCCCATATCAGGAGTTCTGGACCCATGGTCGGGAACATCAAGAGCAAAATAAAAGGAGTTGAAGAGGTGCGTTTCAATGGAATTTAGTAACTTTGCAGCATATATAGTACTGATTTGCCGGTATTGGCATCCCGCCGGCCGGCTAAGCAAGATAACAAAAATATGGCAACAAGAGAAGAGAACACGGCAGAGGAGAAGAAAAGCCTCAGTTTTGTAGAGCAGCTCGTGGAGGAAGACCTCGCGGCAGGTAAGAATGGTGGACGCATTCAGACCCGGTTCCCGCCAGAGCCCAATGGCTATCTTCACATAGGTCATGCTAAAGCCATCTGCATGGACTTTGGTGTGGCAGAGAAGTATGGTGGTGTCTGCAACCTGCGTTTCGACGATACCAATCCATCGAAAGAAAACACGGAGTATGTGGAGAACATCCTCAATGACATCCAGTGGCTCGGCTTTAAGTGGGGCCATATCTACTATGCCTCCGATTACTTTCAGAAACTATGGGATTTTGCCGTTTGGATGATCAAGCAAGGACTTGCCTACGTCGATGAGCAGACCTCGGAGCAGATAGCCCAGCAGAAGGGCACACCCACCGAGGCCGGAACTCCTTCACCCTTCCGCGACCGTCCTGTGGAGGAAAATCTTCGCCTCTTCGAGCAGATGAATACTGCTGAGGCTGTCGAGGGCAGTATGGTACTCAGGGCCAAGCTCGATATGGCCAACTCCAATATGCACTTCCGCGATCCCATTATGTATCGCATCATACAGACTCCACACCACCGCACAGGAACGAAGTGGCACTGCTACCCCATGTATGACTTTGCCCATGGTCAGAGCGACTACTTCGAGGGCGTGACTCACTCCATATGCACGCTCGAATTTGTGCCTCACCGTCCGCTTTATAATAAGTTCATCGACTTCCTCAAGGAATACGACGGGACAGCCGACAAGCTTGACGACAATCGTCCCCGGCAGATAGAGTTCAACCGGCTCAACCTCACCTACACAGTGATGTCGAAGCGCAAGCTCCATACTCTTGTCGACGAGAAGTTGGTGAGTGGCTGGGATGACCCCCGAATGCCGACCCTTTGCGGAATGCGCCGTCGCGGCTATTCACCCGAGAGTATCCGCAAGTTTATCGACAGCATTGGCTACACCAAGTTTGATGCCCTCAATGACGTGGCCCTTCTTGAGGCTGCCGTGCGTGAGGATCTCAATCAGAAAGCCTGTCGTGTCTCGGCTGTTCTTGACCCGGTGAAGTTGGTCATCACTAATTATCCTGACGATATGTCGGAGGAAATGGTGGCAGTGAACAATCCGGAGAATGAAGCCGACGGTACTCATACCATCACCTTCTCTAAAGAGTTGTGGATAGAACGTGCAGATTTCATGGAAGACGCTCCGAAGAAATTCTTCCGCATGACGCCCGGTAGGGAGGTGAGGTTGAAGAATGCTTACATCGTCAAGTGCACAGGTTGCACCAAGGATGCTGACGGCCACATCATAGAGATACAGGCAGAGTACGACCCTAACTCAAAGAGTGGCATGCCCGGAGCCGACCGCAAGGTGAAGGGTACATTGCACTGGGTGAGCTGCAAGCACTGTGTGAAGGCCGAAGTGCGCGAGTACGACCGACTCTTCTATGTGGAGAATCCTTCGGCCGACGACCGTGACTTCCACGAATTGCTCAACCCCGACAGCCTCCATGTGCATACCGAATGCTATGTGGAGAACTATGCGGCTGACAAGAAGCCCGGTGAGTATCTGCAGTTCCAGCGTATCGGCTACTTCATGGCTGACCCTGACAGCATGGCTGAGAAGCCTGTCTTCAATAAGACAGTGGGCCTGAAGGATACCTGGGCAAAGCAAAACAAAAGGTAATGACGAAGAAAGTTAAGGACAGACATCTGAAAGAAATCCTCAATCGCTATGAGGAGGCCAAAGATAAGGGCGAATTAGTGTACATGGAACAGGAGGACTTCATTAGCATTGCAGAGTACTACCACGGACAAGGCAATGAGAAGGAGGCCGAGGTGGTAGCCCTAGAGGCTGCCGCAATGTACCCCGGTGCGCTCCAGCCTTTGGCATTCCTTTCGAGAATGGCCATGCTGGTCAAGAGCAACCTTGAGGAAGCCAGAAAGCTTGCTGAGGGAATCAGCGACAAATCGGACCCTGAATATTACTATCTCAAGGCCGAGATTCTCATTGTCGACAACAGTATTGATGAGGCCAACCAACTTCTCGAAAGACACTACTATGAATTGGATGAGGAGGAACGCGCCGACTACGTCATCGATGTGGCGTTTCTCTTTGCCGATTACGATTATTTGGAATATGCCGACAAGTGGCTGAAGCGTTCCCTCGAAACCGACAGCAATGATTATCTTGAGCTGAAAGGGCGTATCGCCTTAGACCGAAACCAGTACAAGGAGAGTGAGTCGATCTTCAAGAGGCTTGTTGAGGAAGATCCTTTCAATGGATCCTATTGGAATAAGCTTGCGGCATCGCAGTTGATGGAAGACCATATTCAGGATGCCATCACGAGTAGTGAGTACTCCATTGCTATCAACCCTGATGACGTGGAGGCCATCATCAACAAAGCCAACGGCCTATTCCGAATAGAGAACTACAAGGAGGCTGCCGACTATTTCGAACGCGCTGCAAAACAGTGTCCGGACGATCTCGAAGTGGAGCTCTATGTGGGCTTGTCGTTGGCTAAGGACGACAGGCACGAAGAGGCTGTCAAGCACTTTGACCGGATTATCGAACTCTCACCGAAAGGCTCTCCGACACAGAAGGAAGCCTTCATGCATGCCATCTATTCATTGGCTTACATGGGAAAGAGGGAAGAGGTTGACACATATATTGACAGAGTTCTGGCGTTGAACCCCACCGACGACGAGAACGCCATCCTATGTGTTTTCGAAGGATTCATGTACCTGAGAATCAAGAAACTGAGTAGTGCTAAAGACTGTTTTATCATTGCTGGCAGCAAGGCCACGGACAGCTATAAGATAATGCAGCGCATCAGCCTCGCATACTATGAATGTGGTTACGACTCCGAAGCCTACTCTAATTTTAAGAGGATGTTGGTCTTGTACAAGGAAAAGGAGGATGAAATAGTGCCTTATCTTGCCATGTGTGCCAACCTCCTGGGCGAGCGTCAGGATTACCTTTACTATCTTGAGATGTCCTGTCGGCTCAACCCTGAGCTCACTAAAGAAGTGCTGGGTGACTTCTATCCTGCTGAACTGCAGCCGGAGGACTACTATCAGTATGAGCTTAGCAAGCAATAAGCCCGTGGAACACTGGTTCCCGATATTAATCATTTCTACACTAATGACAACAACATGAATTTCCTATCAGGTCTTCTTGACAATCTCAACTACGGCACCATTTTTGTGCTGATGCTCCTGGAGAGTACCGTCATTCCTGTGCCCTCGGAGATTGTCGTGGCTCCTGCTGCCTTCCATGCCGCAGGCGGAGCACTCGACATTTGGATAGTCATCCTTGCTGCCACAATCGGTGCAGACGTTGGCGCATCCATCAACTATCTGGCCGGCTACTACCTTGGCCGGCCCATCATCTATCGGTTTGCTAACAGTCATTTCGGACATCTCTGCCTGCTGAATCAGGAGAAGGTGGAGAAGAGCGAGCGCTACTTCGACAATCATGGTATGGTGGCCACCATCTCCGGACGTCTGATTCCGGGCATACGCCATTTGATATCCATCCCGGCCGGACTGGCCAAGATGCACTACTGGAAGTTCCTGCTCTACACCACAATTGGTGCAGGTGCCTGGAACTGCATCCTGGCAGCATTGGGCTGGTATCTCCACAGCATTATGCCGGCCGACCTCAACTCGGATCAGCTGAACGACAAGATTATGGAGTATGGTGAATATATCAAGGTGATCATCATGCTGGCGGTGGCTGTGGCTCTCGTCTATTTTCTGGGTCGCTGGCTTTATCGCAGGCAGAGAAAGCTCAGGGCAAAGGACGACCAGCCTGAGACTGAACGTAGAGACGACTGACGACTCTTGGAGGCGCTTGATTCCGTAGGGCCGACTTCCGCCACACCTACGCTTCAGCTTCTATTATACGGATGCGGCACATAGGCCGTCGCTCACCCTAACCTCCGACAACAATAATCCCGCTTAGGCACTTCGCTTAAGCGGGATTATTGTTGTGTCGTGACTGAGGGTAAAGCCTGTGGTTTACTTGGTCATCCTCATAAACCAGCCGATTTCCTTGTCATCGAGTTTCTGCTCTTTGAGCACGTCGGACAGATGCTCGTAGTTGGTGCGGAAAGTGCTCATTCGGCGAGCATATTCCTCAGGATGATAAGTGAGCGCACGGCCTGTGGATTCCATGGTGCCGAGCGCCTCATTGAGCACGATATAGGACTTGCGGTACTTAAGTGTCACTACGTTTTGTTGAATGCGGCGGAAAGCACCTATGGTGCCGTCGGCTGCTGTCTGCTGCGCGTCAGGATAGACCACCTTTACCGTTTTTTCCACGTCGCATCTTGTATCAGGAATACGCACAAGCAGGGCAAGTTCATTGCCGTCGTACTGCCATTTCACCTCTTGCCCGTTGACCGTGACCTGCTGGGGTACGGCCGAGGCCACCACCTTAAGCCAGAGCTGTCGCGAGGCCGGCATCCCGACATAGTTGCCTTTGCGGGCACCGATTTTCACTTCCAGCGTGTTGGCTGAGCGATGCTGATTCAGCTCGGTCGTAGCATACTGTGTGGCGTAGTTCTTGTCGTCGCCGTTATCCTCGTACCAGGTGAAGGAGCCCTTGTCGCCCGGGAACACGGTGACGAAGACAGAGTCGGTGTTGCTCTTCAGGTTCTTCACCTTGCCGTAGAGCGGCAGCACAGAGCCTGCTTTGACATAGAGCGGGAACTCATCCAAATGGAAGGTGCGAGTGGCATTCTGTCCGCCCTTGAGGAGCGTGCCCGAGCTGACTTCATACCAGTCGTTGCCGGCCGGCAGCCACACCGTCTTTGTGGAGAGTCCGTCCTTAGCCGGTGCTGTGATGGGGTATACGAGCAGATTGTCGCCGAACATATATTCATTCCGGTTGGAGTAAGCCTCCTCGCGTTCAGGATAGTCGTAATACATCGGGCGGCAGAGCGAAATACCCGTGTCGTAGGTCTTGCGCGCCATAGTGTAGATATAGGGCGCGAGCGTATAACGGCCGAGCACGATGTTGCGAAGGATGGTGAAGTCGGTGTTGTTGAACACCCACGGCTCCTTGTTCAGGCGGCCATCCTTCGTGGAGTGAGTGCGCAGAATAGGGCTCAGAGCTCCGAACTGCATCCAGCGGATGTACATTTCGGGGTCGATATGGTCGGCACGGTTATGGCCGCCGATGTCGTGGCTCCAGTAGCCATAAAGCACGTTGGAGGCTGTGGAGTTGAAATAAGGCTGATAGTCGAGGCATTTCCAAGAGATTTTGGAGTCACCCGAGAAGCCTATCTGATAGCGATGATTGCCGAGTCCGCCCCAACGGTGGTAGAGCATGGGGCGTTCGGGGCGGTTGCGCTCCATATCGGTGAACACGGTGTAGTTGAGCCACCATGTATTGCCCAGTCGTGGGAAAACTTTATCCATGAGTCCTTGCTGCCAGTCGAGCCACCAGAAGCTCACGCCGGCCTTCTCCATGGGACGCAACTGGGTGTTGAACCATCCTGTCATGAACTTCTTGTCGGAGGCAGCCCAGGGGATGTCCTTCTTCTGTGCCGGGTCGAGGCCCATCCAGCGGGCCATCTCGGGATAGTGCTCCTCATAGTGCTTGATGCCGCTGGCAGGATGAAGGTTGAGCGTCACCTTTAGCTGTTCGTCACCCACCCACTTGAGGAAGCCCGAAGGATCGGGGAACAGGCGGCGGTTCCAAGTGTAGCCGGTCCAGCCGCCCTTGCCCGGTTCGGTGTAGTGCCAGTCCATATCCACCACGAGCACATCGAGAGGGATGTCGTGGCTGTGGAAGTTGTCGACCAGCGAACGCAGTTCGTTGTCGGAGTAGCTCCAGTAGCGGCTCCACCAGTAGCCGAAGGCATAGCGGGGCGGCAGAGGAATCTTGCCGGAGAACAGGGTGAAGTCGCCCAAAGCCTTCTTGTAGTCGTGACCGTAGGCCATGAAGTAGAAATCCTGCCCTCGGCCCTCGTTCTTTCTGTGGGTCACCCAAGGCCAATCGCTGTGGTCGAAGACGTAGCCCTGCGAGTCGTCGATGAAGGTCCATCCCGACCTCGACAGCAGTCCGTCCTCGATGGGAATGGGCTTGCCGTGCACGCTGTCACCGTCGGTCTCGTCGAGTGTGCGGTAGGTGCCTTTAAGGTTCTGCGTGTCCTTCATTCCCGGCTTCCAATGAAAAGCCACCTTGGCTCCTTTGGCCGAGGTGATGCTGAGATTGGAGGCTGTGAAGGCACCCGAGCCCAGCTTGTAGCTCACCACCATACGGGCTGTGCTGAGGCGGAGATGATTGCCCGACTTCCGCAGTTGATACTTGACCGGTGCGTACTGGCGGTTGACGGCGATAAACGACTTGTCGTCGGTGAACTGCCCTTGTGGGTCGTACTCCATGCGGACCACTCCGTCGGTGATGACGGTGAAACGCACCTGACCATCCTTGTAGGCAATGTTGCTCTGAGCCCACGACGGCATTGCCGTCGTGGCCAGGAGCACGAATAATAAGTTCTTTAAATGCATTGTTGTAAGTCTTTAATGTAGTTGATGTATCTACCTTTAATTACATACTATAGCACCGGCATTATTCCCCCGCTCCTGACCTGTCTGTGAGACAGGGTGAAAGAGCCAGAGGAAGAATGCCGGAACTGCGGCGGATGGACCGTTACCAGGGAGGCTTGGCTCGGCCCAAGGCCCTCATCGGGGGCTATTTCTGTCCTTCGATGAATTGCTTGATACGCTGTTCTTCGCTGAGTTTGCAGATGAGAAGCGTTCCGTCTTTCTCGGCCACGATGTAGTGGTCGAGCCCCTGCACCACTACGCGCTTCTCTTGCATGGTGTGAATGATGCAGTCGTGGCTGTCGTAGAGTTCAATATCGGGACCGATGCAGGCGTTGCCATAAAGGTCGCGCTTGGTGTGCATCTTCAGCGAGCCCCAGGTGCCAAGGTCGCTCCAGCCGAAGTCGGCGGGGCAGACGAAAATCTCGTCGGCTTTCTCCATGATGGCATAGTCCACGCTGATGTTCTGGCAGTCAGGATAGAGACGGTCTACAGCCTCCTGCTCCTTCTCGGTACCGAGGACTGGCTTCAGGCTGTCGAAGAGGCGGGTCAGACCAGGACAGTAGATGCGGTAGGCATTGATAATGGTCTCCACGCTCCAAAGGAAGATGCCCGCATTCCAAAAATAGTTCTTCTGGCGGATATAGCCCAAAGCCGTCTGAGCGTCGGGCTTCTCCCTGAAACTGTCGACGCGGAACAGCTCTTTGTTTCGGGCACTGCTCGAAGTGAGGTCAGCCTGGATGTAGCCGTAGCCCGTCTCGGGACGGTCGGGCTTGATGCCGATGGTCACGATGGCGTCGGTTTCTGACGTGAACTTCAGACCAAGGTTGATGATGCGGCGGAATTCCACAGGATCGGTCACCACGTGGTCGCTCGGCGTGACCACTATGTTGGCCCTCGCATCGAGGTTCTTGATGCGCCAGCTCACGTAGGCGATGCACGGAGCCGTGTTGCGGCGGCAGGGTTCCAGGAGTACGTGGTCGGTGGGTAGCTGTGGCAGTTGCTCGTGCACGAGTGCGGCGTAGCTCCGATTGGTGACTACCCAGAAATTGTCGTCGGGACATACCGACTTGAAGCGCTCGTAGGTGAGCTGCAATAGGCTGCGCCCTACTCCGAGTACATCAATGAACTGCTTGGGACGCTCCGCGGTGCTCATAGGCCAAAAACGGCTGCCCACGCCACCGGCCATGATGACAACATGATTGTGTGTTGATGTCATATCTGATTTCTTTTGAATTCCATTACCTTAAGTCTTCGGGCCTTCCAGCTTGTCCCATCGCAGTCTTCTTGACGACAGCCGTACCAGAAGTGTCTGGACGAGCCCGCTAAGGACTTCTGTGATGCCCACCTTCCATTTTCGCTTTGGCAGCCCCCGGCTGCCTGTGGCGGACGCTAAGGCAGTATTGAGGGTCCGGCGACTCTTTCACTGAGGCTACAAGCGCAAAGTTACTAAATAATCCTGGTTAGGCACAAAGAAATGCGTGTTTTTTCGCTTCACCTTATTATATAAGTCCCTCAACACCCCCACTTTCCATGGGATTAACCGCAGAAAGAGATGTCTTCTACCCTATGGCTGAAACATTGTCCGGCATATGGCGTAACTATCTCCGGCATATGGCGTAGCTATCTCCGGCATATGGCGTAAATAGTTCCGGCATATGCCGTAGAATCGCTTGTCCAAGGGTGGC
>ONMG01000028.1 GCA_900318855.1 uncultured Prevotella sp. | reverse complement strand
TCGAGCTTTGCCAGCACGTCGTCGGCGTTGAGTCCTCGCTTCTCGCAGGCTGTCTGCAGTGTGTCGGAGCCGTGGCAGCAGTAGTCAATACCCATCTGCTCAAGTGTCTGTGCGCGATTGAAATCCTCGGCTACAATGGAGCCGACCGTCATGTCCTTTGTCAGTTTACTGTTCATAGTCGTATATATTTTAATTGTTACTTGTCTTTATGACTTCACTGATACTGTTGCAAAGGAAGTGCCAAAATGGCATGTGCCAAGACATCTACGCTTAACGGTAACATTTGTGGCTTTCCCGCTGTCAAACAGTGCACATGAGTGACCAAAGAGTATCAATTGTGACCACATCATTAATAATAGAAAGACGGCATGATTTTTGTGGCTCATAAGATAGAAGTGAAACCATAAATGTGCTGATAATGATGGGTGACAATGAAAAGAATGACTTGAGGAGTGCGACGATGAGAGCCAACATCCGAAGAGGCGAACGGACAAGGGTGGTCATCGTGGGATGTGGACTGGGCGGACTGAAACTGGCTATGAGTCTGCGCCACTCGGGCTTTCAGGTGGTTGTCGTGGACAAGAACAACTACAACCAGTTTCCGCCACTCATCTATCAGGTGGCTTCGGCCGGACTGGAGCCCAGCAATATCGCGTTTCCTATACGCCGGCTGTTCCAAGGCTATCCCCATTACTATTTCCGTATGGCCGATGTGAAGGCGATCGACGAGAACGAGAAAGCCATCCAGACCTCCATCGGCACTATCCACTACGACTACCTGGTGTTGGGCATGGGAGCGACGACGAATTTCTTTGGCAACGAGAAGGTCGAGCACAACGCTTTCCCGATGAAGACTGTTACCGACGCTATGGCGCTACGCAATCATATCCTCCGCAATCTGGAGCTGGCGGAAACTGAGACGGACGCAGACAAACGACAGAAATTTATGAATGTGGTCATCGTGGGCGGTGGTCCCTCCGGTGTGGAGATTGCAGGGGCGCTGGCAGAGATGAAGAAATACGTAGTACCGCGCGACTATCCCGACCTGGCTGACCGGATGCATATCTATCTCGTCAACTCCGGTGACCGACTGCTCAAGGCCATGGATAAGAAGTCGTCGGCTACGGCTGAGAAAGAACTGGTCCGCATGGGTGTCCATGTGCGCAACGGCTGGCGCGTGACTGACTATGACGGTCGTGTAGTGATGATGAACAATGGACAGACCATCGAGTCGGCCAATGTCATCTGGGTAAGCGGCGTGAGAGCCAACACCATAGCCGGCGTGCCCGATGAAGCTGTGGGGCATGCGGGCCGACTGCTCTGTGACCGTATGAACCGCGTGAAAGGCATGACAGACGTATTTGCCATTGGTGACCAAAGTCTTATCGAGGGCGATGCCGATTGGCCATTAGGGCACCCTCAGCTGGCACAAGTGGCGTTGCAGCAAGCCGAAAACGTGGCATGGAATATCCTTCGGAAAGAACATGGGCAGGACATGCAGCCTTTTGTCTACAAGAATCTCGGTACCATGGCCACCATAGGCCGTAAGGCTGCTGTGGCGGAGATAGGCCGATGGAAGTTCGGTGGTCTCACGGCCTGGCTGCTGTGGCTGGTGGTGCATCTGCGCTCGATTTTGGGTGTGAAGAATAAGTTCTTCGTGCTGCTCAACTGGCTGTGGAACTATGTCAACTACAAGCAGAGCCTGCGATTGATACTCAGAGCGGGAAGATAATGGCAGGGTGTGTTCCGGAAACTGGTAGGGTGGGTGAAGAGCCCATTCCCCGTTTCAATATGTCTTGCTGATGCTTTCAAGGTTCCTTCTCATTTGATGTATGAGATTCGTGTACTAAAGCACTTAAACTAAAGAGGTCTTCGTGTCGGCCTTCCGTTCCTCCAGGCAACACGAAGACCTCTTTAGTTTGGCATTTCCCAGGTACATTAGCTTCTGGGGTAGGCGTCGAGACGGAGTGTTAGCTAATCGTTGCTTGTAATATAGCAATTCTGCGAAAGTGCAAGGTTCATGTAATCAATACTAAAGGATGAAGACAACTAAATCATTTCTGATATTATGCTCGGCTGCGCGGAAGTCGCGTGGCCCGATGTGGCAAGTCATCAAAGTGTTGCTGGTTATCACCGTAGTGCTTGCTTTTCTTTATTACATTTTCGAGGGTATAGGACAACCGGAACATTATGGCGGTGCTCTTGGTCTTGTGAAGAGTTTCGTTTGGGCTTTCTTGCAATATATTGGTATGCCGGATGAGATAGTCGGCCCAGTTCCTGTTACTGCCGTGGGTAAGGTGATTGCTGTCATCATTGGTTTACTTAACATTCTGATTTTTGCCATCCCTGCCGGTATGATCGGATCCAACTATGCCGATGCTATGGCTGAGGATCGTCAGAATGAGGAAATAGGCTCAGTGGAAAATAACCGTTGTTGGAGCTTCGAAGGACTTCTGCGCACTTCGTGCTCGTGTGCCCC
>ONMG01000044.1 GCA_900318855.1 uncultured Prevotella sp. | reverse complement strand
GTGAGCACCACGAAAGCCAATGTCAGTCTGCTCACCACCTCCACGATACACGACGAACGTCTCTGTCCCGGTGTGGCCGCCAAGCGCATCGCCCGTCATCTGGGCATCACGACAACGCCTATTGTCGTCGATGACGCTTGCATATCCGGTGTCGCATCGCTCATCACCGCTTCCCGACTGTTGGCAGACGGCGCTTATCGCTATGCCGTTGTCTGTGGCGCTGACCGTCAGAATCGGTTCATCATCTCCGGCTTTCAGTCGTTCAAGGCGCTCTCGCAGGAGCCCTGCCGTCCTTTCGACATGGAGCGCCTGGGACTGAACCTCGGCGAGGCCGCTGCCACCATGGTGCTCTCCGCTGCCCCCTGTGGCCCCGGTCCTGTCTGGAGTATTTGTCAGGGAGCCATCCGCAACGATGCTTATCATATCAGTGCACCGAGCCGCCAGGGTGAAGGAGCACGCAGGGCGTTGCTTGCCGTTTTTGGCGGCCGCACGTTGCCAATGGGCGACAAGGTTCCCGACGCAGGCTCGATAGCTGTTATCAATGCCCACGGCACCGCTACCCTGTTCAACGACCAGATGGAGTCGAAGGCTATCGAAAGAGCCATGCTCACGAGCATCCCTGTCAATGGCTATAAAGGCTATTATGGGCACACCATGGGAGCCGCAGGTATCTTGGAGACCGTCCTCACCATGGCGGCTCTCGATGAACAGGTAGTCCTTTCCACCAAAGGATTCTCGGAACGTGGCGTGTCGGGAAAGATAGACGTCACAAAGACGGAAAGGGCCACCGACCGCCACACTTTCCTCAAGATGCTCTCCGGCTTCGGCGGGTGTAATGCTGTCCTGCTGGTGGACAAGAAGCGTGCCAGCGCCATTTCCTCCGATCCCTCTTGTCTTTCTAAGGACACGAGCCACGGCTTTGGCGAACCTATTCGGCAAAGGGCTGTCCTGCGACTCACGCCGGCCGACGGAAACCTCACCGAGCTGTATAAAAAGCATATTGGCGACTACCCCAGATTTTACAAGATGGACTTGCTGAGCAAGCTGGGACTGATAGCCTCAGAACTACTGTTGCAACAGATAGGGGAAGACAGGCCCGTCAGCTATCGTGAGGACCGTGCCGTGGTGTTTTTCAACCGCTCGGCTTCACTTCATGCCGACCGCAAATACGAGGCGACCATCAGCGCCCCGGACAATTTTTTCCCCAGTCCGTCGTTGTTTGTTTATACCTTGCCAAACATCGTGACGGGTGAGATAGCCATCCGCAATCACTACGTGGGCGAGACGAGTTTCTACATCCTTGCCGACAAGGACACGGCTATGATGCAGAGGCTGCTTCGCGCCACTCTTCTCGACCAACAGACCACGAGTATTCTCGGGGGATGGCTCGACGCTGAGGATGACGACCATTATGAGGCCGAACTGTCGGTTTGGGAAAGAGTGTGAGCGGAAGAATACGATAACATATTGAAAAGGATAAAGATGGAAGATTTAATAACCCAACTGAAGAAAGAGATTATAGAAGCGTTGAACCTGGAAGAGATGACGCCCGCCGACATCGATGCCGAGGCTCCGCTCTTTGGCGATGAAGGCCTTGGCTTGGACTCCATCGACGCTCTGGAGCTTATTATGCTCATGGAGAAAAAATATGGCATCAAGCTCGCCAGTGCCGCCCAGGGAAAGGAAATCTTTAAGAGTGTGGCGGCCATGGCCGACTATGTGTCCAAGAACCGCAAGAAATAACTTCCGAGGCTTAGCATGAAGAGGAGGATACAATGATGAAGAGCATTGCTATCACCGGAACGGGCATCATCTGCGCCATCGGCAATGACAAGGAGCAGATGCTTGACGCCTTGCTTCGCCGCCGGACGGGTATTGGCACCATGCGCTACCTCCATTCTGTCCATCGTGAGCTTCCTGTCGGCGAAGTGAAGCTGTCCAATGACGACCTGAAGACAGCCCTTGGTATGGACGTCTCGAAGGAGGTCAGCCGCACGGAGTTGTTGGGTATCTCCGCTCTTCGACAAGCCGTTCACGAGGCCGACGTCCATCGTGCTGCCGGCCGACGGGTGGTGCTCGTCAACGGCACTACGGTGGGTGGCATGGATATTACGGAACAGCACTATTCGGAGCTGCGTGCCCATGCCGATGACCATCTGCCCCAAGAAGTTCTGGAGTGCCTGCGCCACCACGATTGTGGTAGTACCACGGCGGGCATGGCTCACTATTTCGATTGTTTCGACGACTATACCACCCTCTCCACAGCATGCTCGTCGGCAGCCAATGCCATCATCCTTGGTGCCCAGCTTCTCGACATGAGATTGGCTGATGTGGTTGTGGCCGGCGGCACCGAGTCGCTGTCAGCGTTCCATCTCAACGGCTTCAACTCTTTGATGATTCTCGACCACGAGCCCTGTCGGCCTTTTGACCGTCAGCGGGCGGGTTTAAACCTTGGCGAGGGCGCCGCCTATCTCGTCATGGAGCGTGCCGACGACGTGCGCGTCAGCCAGCGTAAAGTCTACGGCTTCCTCAGTGGGTGGGGCAATGCTTGTGATGCTTATCATCAGACGGCATCGTCGTCGGATGGTGAAGGTGCTTACCAGGCGATGCGGCAAGCACTGGAAATGGCTGCGCTGAAGCCGTCGGACATACAGTATGTCAATGCCCACGGTACAGGGACACCTGATAACGACCGTAGCGAGAGTGTGGCTCTGCGGCGGCTGTTTGGCGAGGCCCTGCCACCGGTGTCGAGCACGAAGTCGTTTACCGGCCATACGACGAGTGCGTCGGGCAGCATCGAGGCGGTCATCTGTCTGCTGGCCATGCACCATCATTTTCTCCCAGCTAACCTCGGCTGGCATGTGGCTATGGACGACGGCATCGTGCCCACCCTGGGAAATGACAATGCCCGTCCGGTCCATGTGCTGAGTAATGCCTTTGGCTTTGGTGGCAACGACTCCGCACTCCTCTTTTCATTAAAGGAAAATGTCTCTGTACACAGCGAAGCCGAGCCCGTCGTCCGGTGGTCGGCAACAGAGAGTGCGCGGACTGTCAATTCGCTGATGGCTGAAGCTGTGAGCCAGGCTGCCTCATCACAAGATGAGAGGGGTGAGGGTAAGTCTCTGGCGGCCGTTGGAGGCATCCGGCTGCTCTCGAGCGTGGATATCCATGATGAGGCTGATTTGCCACGGCTAAGGAATTATGTCAAGCCGATGGAAATGCGGCGCATGGGCAAGATTATCAAGTCGGCCCTGCTGTCATCGTATGAGGCACTTAGCGAGGCGGGCATCGACAGTCCCGATGCCATTGTTACGGCAACGGCGTGGGGCTGCCTGGACAGTAGCCTGAACGTGCTGGATGAACTCGTCGACAACGGCGAGGAGATGATAAAACCCACCTATTTCATGCAGAGCACTCATAACACGATAGGCAGTGCGGTGGCCATTAAGTTGAAAGACCATGGCTACAATGTCACCATCACACAGCAAGGCGACAGTCTGTGTTGGGCCATTCTGCAGGCTGTGATGCTCCTCAAGTCGGGTCGTTGCCGCACGGTGCTGGTGGGCTGTCACGACGAGACTCCCCCTCTGGCGCAGAAGCTTTTGTCACAGATAGGGAAGGGCACACCGCGGCCTTCCATTCATTCCCTAACAATGTTGTTGTCATGTGGAGAATCATCCCTTTAGCCATCATTCAGAGTCTATTGCTCTGTGGCGGACAGGTGTTTCTGAAGTTTGCCATGATGCGCATGCGTCCCTTTGCATGGTCATGGACCTTTTGGGGCGACCTGCTCACCAACTGGCCGTTCGCAGCTTGTGGAGCTTGCTTCGGCGTGGCCTCACTGCTGTGGATGTATATCGTCAAGGTCTTCCCCTTCTCCACCTCCTATCCCGTGGTGAGCCTGAGCTATGTTTTTGGCATGTTCGCAGCTGTCATCTTCTTCCACGAGGAGGTCTCGGCCTTGAAATGGGTGGGAGTGACGCTGATTATTATAGGTTGTATATTAATAGCTAAATAGATGAGGCATTTATTATTATCACTCATATTATGGTGTTGCGCACTGACGGTGTCGGCACAGACGGTGAATCAGGTACGGCAGCGCGTCAACACTGTGGCTGCACAGATGAAGACAATGGAATGTGACTTCGTGCAGACCAAGACGGTGAGGATGCTCAACTCCAAGCTTATCTCCCGTGGCAAGATGTACTACCAGCAGACAGGTAAGCTCCGTTGGCAGTATCTCTCTCCCTATCAATATACCTTTGTGCTTAACGGCAATCAAGTGAAGCTGAAGAGCCAAGGGCGTAACGACGTAATCAACGTGGAGCAGAATAAGATGTTCAAGGAGATTACGCGCATTATGATGAACTCCGTGCTGGGCAAGTGTGTCGACAGCTCTCGTGACTTCAAGGTGGCCCTGTCTGGCAGTGGTAACAACTGGAAGGCGCTCATGACCCCACAGAGCAAGACGATGAAGCAGATGTTCCAGTCCATCAGCGTGGTCTTCAACTACCAGCGCGGGACGGTGTCCGCCGTGCAGCTGGTGGAGAAGAATGGCGATAAGACCGTCATCGTGCTGAAGAATGTCAAAAGCAACCAACCTCTCCATGCGGACCTTTTTAGTATTCGTTAGCTTGTGCTGTTGTCTCTGCGGTTGGACTCAGACTTCCAGTCCCGAGAGCCCCCAACAGCAGTGCATGGCAGCGGGCGACTCGCTCTACCCGCAGAAAGACAGCGCGGTGGTGAAGTTGCAAACTATGATAGAGATGCAGCAAGGTTATATCAGTGGTATCTGCATCCTCTCTCACAAGGGCGACAGCATCCGTGGGGCCATCTTCAACGAGTTTGGCATTACAGCTATGGAATTTCGATATGCCATCAGCAACGACGAGGTCAGGCTGACTGCTGTCCTTCCAATGATTGACAAGTGGTATATACGTGGTGTCATTCGTAAGGACTTGCGCGAGGTGCTCCACGCCCTGCGCGATGGCCAGACTGTCTGGCAAGATGAGAAGTACAAGATAAAGTTTAAGTTCACACCCCTTAAAGATATTGATACAGACGATGAAATTGAAGAACCAGCTTTTCAAGATCAATGACATCATGCCGACAGCCGACGGAATGGTGTGCTGCGTGAGATTGTTGTCGGACAGCATTATCTACAAGGCTCATTTCCCGGGTGAGCCCGTCACTCCGGGTGTATGCATTATGCAGATGGCTAAGGAACTCATCGAGGCCCGTATGGAACGGGAGTATGAGATAACCGACATCAAGAATGTCAAGTTCCTCTATATTCTCTCACCCATTGAATCACCCGAGGTCACCTTTACTTTCAGCAAGATGGTAGTCGACGAAACAACGGTCACTGCCAAGGTGGATGTGAACAATGACAGCCATCTCTTTAGTTCTATCTCTTTTACCTGCAAGGCAAAGTGTTAATCGGCTCGTGGCATGACAAAGAACGACGATATCCCTACAGTGAGGCAGACGCTCCATGACCGCGGCATCTGTGTGCTGATACCTACCTATAATAATATAGGTAGCATACGGGCTGTCGTGGAGGATGCCCAGCTCTATTGTGCCGACGTGATCGTTGTCGATGACGGCAGCACCGATGGGACGACAGAGCTGTTGCAGACCATCAAGGGAATTACGTTGGTCGCTTATCGTCAGAATCATGGGAAGGGCTATGCTTTAAAGACTGGATTCCGGGCTGCGTTACAGGCGGGCTTCAGCTATGCTATCACGATGGACGCCGACGGTCAGCATTTGGCCAAGGACATCCCCGCCTTCCTTCATGCCAATCAGCAGTGGCCTGGAGCACTCATCGTGGGCAGTCGTCGCCTGGAGGGGAAGGAGCGGTCGGGAGGCAGCAAGTTTGCCAACAGCTTCTCCAATTTCTGGTTCGCCGTTCAGACCTTCCATGTCTTAGACGACACACAGACAGGCTTTCGCCTCTATCCTCTGAAGAAGCTCAAAGGGCTCAGGTGGCTCACCTCGCGCTACGAGGCTGAGCTGGAGTTACTGGTCTTCGCTTCGTGGCATGGAGTGAAGATACGCTCCATTCCCGTTGACGTCTATTATCCGCCCCGAGAGGAGCGGGTGAGTCATTTCCGTCCGGCGATCGACTTCACGCGCATCAGCATCCTCAACATCTTGCTCTGCTTGCTTTCCGTGGTCTATGGTCTTCCTCTCTGCTTATGGAGAGGAGCAATGACGGTGTTGCGGACGGTGGGCACACTGCTGTTTTTTCTGTTTTTCATGGTGCTGGTTATCACGCCACTGACCTGGCTCTACGTTCACTGTGGCCGCATGACTGAGCGGAAGAAATGGAATATCCATCTACTGATTTACCGTGCCGCGCGTGTAGTGGTGCTCCATATCGGCATTCCCGGCACCACATTCCGTGACAAGATATCGCCTGACTACGACCCCCAATGTCCGTCAGTGTATATCTGCAACCATCAGTCCCACCTCGACCTTATCTGTCTGCTTGCCCTC
This sequence comes from uncultured Prevotella sp., assembly GCA_900318855.1. Lineage (GTDB taxonomy): Bacteria > Bacteroidota > Bacteroidia > Bacteroidales > Bacteroidaceae > Prevotella. The sequence continues at coordinate 16,654 of ONMG01000044.1, read as the reverse complement.
ACACCGAGGATGATTTTCCTGACCAACAACTGGGTGTGGCATAATCCCCTCTATGGATTTCTCATCCACCATGCCGAATACTACCCGGCCTCTGAAGGACTCGAGGCGCTGATGCCCCGTTTCCGCTCGCTCGTTGAGCGTGGCTATAGCATCGCCATATTCCCGGAGGGCACACGTTCGAAAGACCTGCGGGTAGATCGTTTCCACCAAGGTGCATTCCATGTGGCCAAAGAGTTGGGAATCGACATCGTTCCTATGTATCTTTATGGCACCGGCCGCTGCCTGCGCAAGAAGACCTATCATCTATGTCGCACGCCACTCTATTTGGAGGTTGGTGGACCGTGGAGTCAGGAACGTTTGCAGCAACTGGGTGGTGTTAGGGAACAGACGCGCTGGTTCCATCATCAATATGTTCGACATATAGAGGCTATTAATAATCGTATTGAGCAAGATGTGTAAGCAGGTCATTATCATAGGCAGTGGGCTGGGCGGTCTGTCGACAGGCGTCGTTTTGGGCAAGAATGGTTATCGCGTGACCGTACTTGAGCAGGGAGCTCAGGTCGGCGGTTGCCTGCAATGCTTTGAGAGGCATGGCGTACGCTTCGAGACGGGCATGCACTTTATCGGTGCAGCCCGTCCTGACGAGACCCTTGGACAGCTGTTCCGCTATCTTGAGATTACGGACAAGGTGAAGCTTTCGCCTCTTGACCGCAGCCATTACAATGTGATAGGACTGAATGGCAAGCGCTATCCCTATGCCAACGGTCGGGAGGCCTTCATCGACAGCCTCGCACAATATTTTCCACAAGAGCGGAAAGCTCTGGAGAGTTATTGCGATTTGATATCGAGAATATCCCATGCTTCTTCGCTCCATTCCCTGAGATATGCTGATCACAATGACGCTGTCAGCGAGGAATATATGTTGCAGTCCATTGATGAGGTTATCGACGGCATCTCCACCAATGAGACTCTGCACAAGGTACTCGTTGGCGACTTGCCACTCTATGCCGCTGAAAGGGGTAAGACCCCATTCGCTACCCACGCTTTTATCCGTGATTTCTATCTAGACAGTGCCTTCCGCATCGTGGGAGGCAGCGACCATATAGCCCTGGCTCTCGTCGACACACTCAAGAAATACGGTGGCGAGGTACTTACCCGGGCAAAGGTCACACGCATCCTGTGTGACGATAAGCAGGCAACAGGTGTGGAAGTCAACGGCAAAGAAGTACTTGCTGCCGACATCATCATCTCTGATGCTCATCCTATCCGAACGTTGGAGCTCGTCGACAGCCACCTCATCCGTCCTGCCTTCCGCCATAGAGTCAGCGTCATGCCGCAGACGATGGGGGGCTTCTCTGTCTATCTGCAGTTCAAGCCCAATAGAGTGCCCTACATGAACTACAACTATTTCGGCTACAACACCCCTACACCTTGGGACTGTGAATATTACGACGAGCAGACCTGGCCCAAGGGATTCCTTTATATGCACCTCTGCTCGTCGCCCCGTCAGCAATATGCGGAAAGCGGCATTCTGCTTTCCTACATGGACATCCACGAAGTGGAACAGTGGAAGGGGACGCGCGTGGGTCACCGGGGTGACGACTACGAAGCCTTCAAGCAGCGGAAGGCAGAACGACTCATCGCTTCATTGACCGACCATTTCCCTGAGCTGCGTGGCACGATTGCCCGCTATTACACCTCCACACCGCTGACCTATCTTGACTACACGGGTACAGCCGACGGCTCCATGTATGGCATCGCCAAAGATGTCAGCCTCGGCCCGGCCTGTCGAGTACCCCACAAGACGAAGATTCCCAATCTGTTGATGACGGGTCAAAACATTAACTCGCACGGTATGCTCGGGGTCTTGGTGGGAACCATCGTGACGTGCAGCGAGCTGCTGAGCGCCAAGAAGATATACGAAGAAATAAAGAATTGTCAACCATGAGCGATAATAAACATCCTACCGCAGTGATTATCGGTGGTGGCCTCGGTGGGCTCTTCACCGGTGCCATCCTCGCCCATGAGGGACTGACGGTGACAGTCCTGGAGAAGAACGCCACGGCCGGTGGCGGACTGCAGAGCTTCCGTCGTTTCGGCTGCTCGTTTGACACGGGCATGCATGTCATTGGCGGCATGCAAGTCGGCGGCAACATCAGACGCATCTGCCGTTATCTTGGCATTCTCGACAAGATGAGGTTGAGGGACGTCGATGCAAGCTGCGCCGACGAGCTGTTCTTCCTGGAAGACCATCACCGATACCGCATCGCACAGGGAGAGCGTGGCTTCGTCGATGCTCTTGCCCACGATTTCCCTGACAGCAGAAAAGAGCTCGAGCGCTATGTTGCCGACATCATGCGTATCACCGATGGTATTGACCTCTTCAATCTACGGCCGTCTTATGACTATATCACAGCTATGCCCGACGGCTCGTTGCTCGCTGCTTCCGACTTCATCGCCCAGCATGTCACTAATCCCAAGTTGAGGAGCGTGCTGGCCTATATGAATCCTCTCTACGGTGGCCAGGGTGGCGTCACGCCCGCTTACGTACACGCCATCATCTCGGCGCTCTACATCCATGGTGCCAGCCGCTTCGTGGGTGGCAGCAGTCGCTTTGCCGATGTGCTCACGGAGGTTATCACCCGTAATGGCGGACGCGTAATCACGCACGACGGTGTCCGGCACATTGACATCAAGGAAAAGAGGATAGAGGCTGTCACGACCGACAAAGGAAAAGTCTATACCGCTGACTACTACATCTCTGATGTCCATCCCTGCACGCTCGTCAAACTTTTGAACGGTCAAGGATTCACCAAGGCCTTCCGCACTCGGATGGAAGAGATTCCAAATACCTACTCGGCTTTCTCGGTCTATCTGAAGCTCAAGCCCGAATCGTTTCCCTACATCAACCACTCCGTCTATATCATGACGCGGTACGATGAGGTGTGGAACTTTGCCGACTCTTTGAAGCCCTGGCCCTTGGGCTTGCTGCTGATGACGCCCCCAACAGACAACCAGGGTCAGTGGGCATCCACGGTGCTGCTCACCGTGCCGATGACCTTCGACAAGGTGAAGCCCTGGGAGGACACCGTGACCGGCCGGCGGGGAGAGGAATATGAGCAGTGGAAACAGACTTGTGCCACGAAGGTACTGGCACTGGTGGAAGAAGTCTATCCTCACTTCTCAGAAAAGATTGAGGCGATGAATACGGCCAGCCCACTGACTATCCGCGACTATTATGGCAGTAAAGACGGCACACTGAGTGGCTATAGTAAAGACTGTCACAACTTAGCACTGACCAACATCCCCGTGGTGACCAAGGTCGGCAACCTCTTGCTCACGGGACAGAACATCAACCTTCACGGCTTCTGCGGTGTGCCCCTCACGGCTATCAACACCTCTGAGGCCATACTGGGTAAGAACGTGGTCATCAATCATATCAACGCATGCGACAAAGACTGACCCTTCTACTATTCACCACCATCATGGCATGCCTGACCGTCTCGTCACAGACTCTGCGTATCGGCAGGCAGCGTGTGGAGCTGACCGCCTATCCTGCACCGGTCTCCGACGGTACTGCGGTCATCGTCTGTCCGGGCGGCAGCTATTTCTGGCACGACATGGTGTCGGAGGGCGACAGCGTGGGGCGTTGGCTGCAACGCCAGGGGGTGAGTGCCTTCGTGCTCCGCTATCGCACGGCTTACGTCCCTGCTTTCATCACTCACTACCGTCTGCTCTTCCGTGGCAACCGCTACCCCGATGCCCAAGAGGACCTGCGAGAGGCTCTGAGCTATGTGCGGAGCCATGCTGCTCACTATCACATCGTTCCCGACAAGATCGGGGTGATGGGCTTCTCCGCCGGCGGTCATCTCGTCATGTCGTCGGTGGAGCTGTTCCCTCGCGACGAGTGGCCGGCATTCATCATACCTGTCTATCCTGTCGTCACGATGAACGGGCCGTGGGTTCACAAGCGTTCGCGGCGCGGACTGCTCGGCGACAACCGTACCTGCAGCCGACGGTTGCGCGACAGCCTCTCGCTCGAAAGGCATGTGCCTGACGGCTGTCCGCCCGTATTCCTGGTCAACTGCAAGGACGACCCCGTTGTCGACTATCACAATTCAGTGATTCTCGACTCAGCCCTCACCGCCCGCCATATTCCGCATGTCTACCTTCAATATGCCACTGGCGGCCATGGCTTTGGAGCCAACAGCCACAAAGGTTCAGCAGAGTGTCACACGTGGCGCCAGCGTTTCCTGGAATGGTTGAGAACACTCAATTGATTAACAAAACAACACTTTATGACAAAGAATCAAGACCCCTATAGTGGCGGGCTCTTCAGAACGCTTACCCATGAGTTCGACGATATACGCCCTTACTACGACAGCGAGATACCTGCAGCCATGCAGCGCATTGCCGCGAGTACCTCGTTCCCTTTGTTGGCATCCTATGTCTATCCCGGCCAGCCTTTGGAGGACGTACGTCGGAGGATAGCAGCCTATCCCGACATCAAGAGCTTTCAGCACGAGACGATGAGCCTCGTCAACGAGCAGATCGTGCAACGTTCCATCTCCACGTTTTCCTGCGAAGGCTTGAAACAGTTGTCGCCTCAAGAGCAGTATCTCTATGTCTCCAATCATCGCGACATCATGCTTGATGCCAGCCTTCTGGAATACTGGCTTGACAAGAACGGCTTCGACACCACGGAGATAACCTTCGGTGCCAACCTCATGATTAATCAGCTCGTCATCGATATTGGTAAAAGCAATAAAATGTTCCGCGTAGAGCGTCCCGGTGGCAGCATCCGTGACTTCTACGAGCGGTCGTGCCATCTCTCACGCTATATCCGCCATGCTATCAAGGAAAAGAAGCAGAGCGTGTGGATAGCGCAGCGCAACGGACGCACAAAAAACGGTATGGACCTGACCGACCAGGGCATCATCAAGATGTTCTGCATGAGCGAACCGATGGACAAGCTCAAGGCCATCGCCGACCTGAATGTCGTGCCTGTCTCGGTGAGTTACGAGTGGGAACCGTGCGATGTGCTTAAGACCCTAGAGCTCTACGAAAGCCAGTTCACCAAATATACCAAGAAACCCGGCGAGGATCTTAACAGCATTCTCACTGGCATCATGCAGCAAAAAGGCAGAGTGCATTTCGAAATCTGCAAGCCCATCACGGAGGCCGAGCTGAGAAACTTTGCCGACATGACCAACCACGACTACTACCAGGCTGTGTCGCGGCTGATTGACAAGCGCATCGTCAAGGCCTACCGACTCTTCCCAAACAACTACATTGCCTACGACCTGCGCTACGGCTGTTCGCGCTTCAGCGACCGATATACTCAGGAGGAGAAGGATAGGTTCGTCGGTTATCTCAGAAGGTTGGACCGCTACGACACCTGCGATGTGGAGCAGCTCACCGACATTTTCTTGGGCATCTATGCCAATCCCATTGTGAACAAAACCAAGCAGAATGACAGAGCAGATTCTTCGTGTTTATGATTACCTGCGTGCGCACCGTAGGCTGGGAGGGCTGCTCTTCGTCGTGCTGACAGCGGTGCTCTTCGCTCTCGTTAGCCGCATGCGTTTCCAGGAGGACATAACGGCCTTCCTGCCCCTTGACAGTCATCATCGCGAAGCCGTCGGCATCTATCAGAGCATCTCAGGCGGCAACCGTATCTTCGCAATCGTGCAGTGTACGGGTACGACCAATGCCGACACCATTGTGAAGGGCGTTGATGCTTTCGTAGCTGCAGTCCGTAAGGCCGACACCACCCATATGGCCCGTCAGCTCACGTTCACCGTCGACCTCGAAGAGATGTCACGTGTGAGCCACTTCGTCTACGACCATATCCCGTACTTCCTTACCGATGCCGACTATCATCGCATGGATTCACTGCTCAGTCATCGCGGCTACATGCAGGAACAACTGGAGCGCGACAAGCAGATGCTTCTTTTCCCCTCCGGTGGCCTGCTTGAGGGAAACCTCTCGCGTGACCCTCTCAATCTCTTTACACCGGTGGTGGAAAGACTGCAACAGCAGAGCGCGAAGATGAAATATGAGCTCTATGGAGGCTACATCTTCTCGCCCGACATGAAGCGGGCCTTCGTGATGATTACCTCGCCGTTTGGCAGCAGCGAGACCGACAACAACGGCCGCCTCGTCGACCTCCTACAGCATTGTGCTGACAAGACCAAGGCTGAGCATCCCGGCATCGGCATCCATCTCACGGGCGGTCCTGTTATCGCTGTGGGCAATGCCCGGCAGATAAAGACCGACAGTCTGCTGGCCGTGTCCATTGCCGTGGTGCTCATCCTCATATTGCTGGCTCTGTCCTTCCGGAGTTGGAAGAACCTGTTGCTCGTGGCCTTCTCCATCGCCTGGGGGTGGCTGTTCGCTATGGCCGGTCTATCACTCGTTCATCGCGACGTGTCGGTCATTGTCATAGGCATCTCCTCGGTCATCATCGGCATCGCCGTCAACTATCCGTTGCATGTCATCGCACATCTCAACCATACCCCCGACATGCGGCAGGCCTTGCGTGAGATTGTCATGCCTCTGCTCGTCGGCAATATCACCACGGTAGGAGCTTTCCTGGCCTTAGTACCCCTGCAAAGCGTGGCCTTGCGCGACCTTGGACTCTTCGCCTCCTTCCTCTTGGTGGGCACCATCTTCTTTGTCCTCGTCTTCCTGCCACAGGTGGCCAGAGTCAGACAGCACCATGAACCCCATGTCTTGCAGCAAATGGGCAATTTCTCAATGGAGAATAAGCGATGGGTCGTTGCCACCGTCATTGTGCTCACGGCATTCTTCGCCGTGTTTGCCTTCCGTACGGGCTTCGATACCGACCTGTCACACATTAATTATATGACCTCCGAGCAAAGGGCCGACATGGCCTACTTTGCTCAGCTGTCCGCACGCCCTAAGGACAGTCGCGACCTCTTTGTCGTCGCCTCGGGCAAAACGTGGGAAGAGGCTTTGCAGCATCATGAACGGTTCCTCTCTCACTGGCCGAAACCCGTCCACACGGGGGCACCCTTCCTCGTCTCCAAGCAGGAGCAGTGCCACAGGCTGAAGCTGTGGTCTCGCTTCAAGGCCCGATGGACACAGCTCAACGGCAGTGGCGGCGCTCAAAACTTCAAGGCCGCTGCGGCCCTGGCTGGCTTCTCTCCTGATGCCTTTGACGATTTCCAGCTCATCCTGGATAAGACCCATCCCGTGCTGCCGTTCACTGCCTTCGCGCCACTCACCTCGTCGGTGCTCTCCCCCTATGTTGCTGACGACAAGCTGACAGGACAACGGCAAATCGTCGACTGGCTGACCGTGAGCGAGGACAATGTTGAGAAGACCATCAAGAACGTGAGGAAGGCAAGCCCCGAGGTCTATGCCTTCGATATCCAGGATATCAACAGTGCCGTTGCCAACAACCTCAGCAACGACTTCAACTACATCGGTTATGCCTGCTCGGCCATCGTCTTCTTCTTCCTTTGGTTCTCCATGGGTAGTATCGAGCTGGCTGCCCTATCCTTTCTCCCCATGGCAGTGAGCTGGATATGGATATTGGGCATCATGGGACTGACGGGCATCGACTTCAATATTGTTAATGTTATACTGGCTACCTTTATCTTCGGACAAGGTGACGACTACACCATCTTCATGACCGAGGGCTGCCAGTATGAATACACCTACGGCAAGAAGATGCTGGCTTCCTACAAGAACAGCATCATGCTCTCGGCGCTCATCATGTTCATTGGCATCGGTACGCTCATCCTGGCCCGTCATCCGGCCCTGCAGTCGTTGGCTGTGGTTACCATTGTGGGTATGTTCTCCGTCATCATAATGGCCTATCTCTTCCCACCGCTCATCTTCAAGTGGCTGGTCTACCGCAGCGATGGTACCCGACGCACACAGCCCATCACCCTGCGCAACCTCTTCACTGGTAGCTGGCGGCATGAGCCGACGACCGACAAGGAGAGACGGCAAGCGGAGAGAGACCGCAAACGATATGAACTCAAATGAAACGACTTATGAAGCAAGGACTCCTGATACTGATGTTGCTCATGTTGCACACTGCTATCCTGGCACAGCCGAAGCTGAATGACCAAAACCATTCCGTGAGTTTCAGCTATCACAACGACACAGTCGACGAGGTTGTCCTCACCGGCTCTTTTCTGCCTCGCAAGACTTACAAGACACCCGCCGGTGTCTTCGGACGCGACGGCGAGGTGGAGATGAAGCGGGTGGGCGATGAGTGGGTCTATGCCACGCCACCGCTCGCCTCGGAGATGTACACTTACCGTTTCCTGATTGACGGCAAACCCGTCGTCGACCCCTGCAACCCCGATACCGTGCGTGATGTCGATGAGTTCTACAACTTCTTCATCGTCCCTGGCATACCTGGCTCTTACTATCTCGACGAGGCGATTCCCCACGGTACACTCACAGCCCACTGGTATGATTCCTCCATTCCATCCATGCCGCGCCGCCGGTTGATGGTCTACACTCCTGCGGGCTATCAACAAGGCGGACAGCGTTATCCCGTCCTCTACCTCCTTCATGGTTCGGGCGGCGACGAGACCAGTTGGTCGCAATATGGACGGGCCTTTCAGATTCTCGACCACCTCATCCACGAGCACAAGTGCCCGCCCATGATTGTCGTCATGCCCAACGGCATAGCCGACCGCGCCGCTGCTCCCGGCTACGATCGCTACAACGGCGAGCCTGCCAGCAGCAAGAATGTAGAGTCGATGATGGGAGCTGTAGAAAGGGCTTTCGTTCCCGACATCGTGCACTTCGTCGACACCCACTACCGTACCATGGCTGACAGTGCCCATCGCGCCATTGCGGGGCTGTCGTTGGGTGGACTGCAGACCATCGTCACTTCGGCCAACAACCCTGGAGTCTTTAGCTATGTCGGCCTCTTCTCGGCACAGACAACCAACGGAATGAGCGACCGCGACATTCGCCGGGCAAACCGCTTCGGAAAACGTATGGACAAGCTGCAGGACAACCTGCCTTTCCTCGTCAAGCGCGGGCTTGGCAAGAAGGTGGCAGACCTCGCTGGGAAACTGCAGAAGGGCGACCTCACTGTGTACGACAGCATAGACACCAAGCTCCGGAGGCAGTTCCAGTGCGGAGTCAGACTCTATTACATTGCTGTGGGACGTGACGACTTCGTCATGAAGCTCAACAAAGACTTCCGGCACAAGCTTGACACCCTCGGACTGGCATACTCCTATCACGAGACCGACGGCGGGCATAGCTGGGAAAACTGGAGGAAGTATCTCATCGACTTTCTTCCGAGACTGTTCAATCAAACAAAATAACACTTTACATCATGGAAATAACAAGACAACACATCAAAGCATTGCTGCAGGACATTCTTCCCCTCGTCGACTTAGACAGCGACTTCCTCTTCGCAGAGCTCGACAGCCTGGGAGTCACGGCCATTCTAATGACTCTCTCCAAAGAGTACGGCATCGACCTGGAGGCCAACGACGCTACGCCAAAGAACCTAAAGAACCTCGACTCGCTGTGCGCGTTGGTTCGGGAGAAGCTCAAGGAGAAAGGCAAAGAACATGACAATGATTGAGGATTGCCTGTTCGCCCATGCTGAGGCTACACCGGACAAAACGGCCATCTGCTGTGGCTCCCGGCGGCTTACCTATGCGGAACTGGCTGAGGATGTGAAGTTGGAGGCCGACCGGCTTTCCGGTTGTGGTGATGCCTGCCAGGTGGTACTCTTGCCTTGCACGCAAGATGAGCGTTTCGTCATCACTTATTTGGCTGCGCATGTGGCCGGCAAGACCTGTGTGCCCTTGGAGGCCGGAATCCCTTCTGCCACACTGGATGCTCTGCGACGTCAATGCCTGTCGGCGCCGTTGCCCCCTCACACTGCCGATGTGCTCTTCACCACAGGTACCACGGGCAGGCGCAAGGGTGTGATGATTAGCCATACAGCCCTATTGGCCGATGCCGAGAATCTGGCCGAAGCCCATGGCTTCACCTCGGCTACGGTGTTTGTCGTGTGCGGCCCGATGAGCCATATCGGCAGTCTGTCAAAGCTCTATCCCCTGCTGCTCCAAGGGGGAACACTCATCCTTCTGAAGAGCTTGAGTGATATGAATGCATTCTTCGATGCCTTCACAGCTAAGGAGAGATGCATGGCCACCTTCCTGGTTCCGGCAAGCATTCATATGCTGCTTCAGTTCGGTGCCGACCGCCTCAGTGCTTTGGCCGACCGGCTCGACTTTATCGAAACCGGTGCGGCCCCACTCGGACAAGCCGACATGAAGACCTTATGCAGGCTCCTACCCCACACCCGGCTCTACAACACCTATGCCTCTACCGAAACGGGCATCATCAGCACCTTCGATTTCAATGCGGGCGAGCCGCTGCCCGGTTGCTTGGGCAAACCCATGAAGCATGCGCGGCTGCGCATCACTGACGAGGGGCATGTGGCATGCGCAGGCCCGACCTTGATGAGCGGATATTTAGGCGATACGCGGCTCACCCAAGAGGTGATGCACGATGGATGGCTCATCACCTCCGACTTGGGAACTATCGATGAGAAGGGACGGCTGCGGCTTCAAGGGCGTGAGGGCGACACCATTAATGTGGGTGGCTATAAGGTGGCGCCCGCCGAAGTGGAAGATGCGGCCTTGTCGTTCCCGGCCTTGGCTGACTGCATCTGTCTGCCTGCCGATTCGCCGCTGTTCGGTCGTTGCTTACGTCTGCTTTTCAGCGTGAAGCAGGGTGCCCGGGTGAGCAAGCGCGACCTAGCCCGCCACATCGCTTCGAAAGTTGAGCCTTATAAGGTTCCGCGCATTTTCGAGCAGGTCGACGCTGTGCGGCGCACCTTCAATGGAAAGCTTGACCGCAAGAGCTATCTGCAAGAATAGAATCTCCGACTTTAACCTCATTAATAGACACTCATTCGACCTATGGAAATTAGTATTATTGGCAGTGGAAAGATAGCCGCCGAGATGCTCGAAGCACTCTGCTTCGTGCCCCATGTTCAGCCCCGCGCACTCTTTTATCGGTCGCACTCGCGCGAAAGAGCCCTCTCTTTGGCTGGCCGCTACCACCTTGCGACCGTCACCGACGACTACGATCGGCTGTTGGCTTCCGACATGCCCGACACGGTGTATGTGGCCCTTGTCAACAGCGCCCATTATGACTATGCCCGGCGCGCCTTGGAAGCGGGTAAGAATGTCATCCTCGAAAAGCCTTTCTGCACGACTCTTGCTGAGGCCTGCGACCTGATGGAGCTGGCCGAGCGCAACCACTGCATGCTCTTCGAGGCTGTCACTACCTGGCATTTCCACCTTTATCAGCAGCTCCGGCAGCTGCTGGGCAGTCTGGGTCCCGTCCGCCTGGTGTGCTGTAATTACAGTCAGCGATCCTCGCGCTACGACCGTTATCTCGATCATGATGTGGCACCGGCTTTCAGTACAGCTTTAGCCGGAGGGGCTCTTATGGATATTAATATCTATAATCTCGATTTCGTCACCGGACTGTTTGGCGAGCCCTCCAAGGTGCGTTATGAGGCCAATCGGGGTTACAATGGCATTGATACCTCTGGGCTGCTCACCCTCTCTTATCCGCAGATGCAGGCTGTATGCCTGGGAGCCAAGGATGCCGATGGTCCCTGCTTCGCCGTTATAGAAGGCGAGAGGGGATGGATAAGAGTCAATGATTCGGTGAGTAGGATGGGACATGTGGAGACGCTCATCGACGGTGTGCACCAGGAATGGAAAGAACCGGACTGGCCGCATCGGCTCTGCCCGGAGATGGAAGATATGGCCCGTGTGATCGACAACCGGGACTTTGCGCAGATGCGGGACTGGCTCCACCTGTCGCTTCAGGCAATGCGCACCCTCGATAAGGCCCGCGCGGATATTGCACACGAGAACGGCCGGTGAAGCCGATGAAAAAGAAAGTGCCTCCCTTCAGTCTCAGTACTGAAGGGAGGCACCCTCAAACGGTATACCCGCTATTTATTACTCGGGCAGGCTGATTGCCTCATTGGGGCACACACTTGCGCAAGTGCCGCACTCAGTGCAGAGGTCCGGGTCGATAGAATACTTTGTGTCACCAGCAGAGATTGCGCCAGAGGGGCACTCGTCAATACATGTACCGCATGCGATGCAGTCGTCACCAATTACGTAAGCCATGATAATCTTTTTTATTTGTTATGTTATTAATGTTATTGTACTATGCTCGGATGATACCTACTTTTGTACCTTGCAAAGGTAATATTATTCTTTGTAATACCTACAAATGGGGAGAAGATTTTAATTAATTTATACTTTTCTCCTTCTCCCGCCTACAATATAAGGAGGCGAAAGAGCGTTATTATGAGGTATGAAGCATTTACTGACACTGCTCCTCTTGTTCGGGGTGGCCAGCAGCGCGCTGGGCCAGATTGGCGGCACGGTGCAGAACCGCCCCTACACCGACTTGCGTCCTTTCCATTTCGGTATCCTCGTTGGTACTCACCTTCAGGATATTGAGATGAGGAATGTCGGCCCTCAAACGATGACGGCGGACGACGGAACAACCTACGAGTCCATAGTGACGGCCGACGAGGATCGCTGGGACCCGGGACTCAATGTGGGTGTGCTGGGTGAGGCCCGTCTGACCGAGAATTTCCAATTTCGCATAGCCCCTGCCATCTACTTCGGCAACAGGCATATCTCCTTTCGTGACCTCACGCATCGTGACAGTAAGGGCAATCCCACGGAGAAGAACCAGGACCTGAAGACGGTCTATGTGTCGGCAGCTTTCGACCTCATCTTCTCGGGTCCGCGCAATGGCAATCACCGACCTTATCTCATGGCAGGGCTCAACCCGATGATTAATCTCAGCAATCACCGTGACGACTTCCTTGAGTTGAAGAAACAGGACCTCTACCTGGAGATTGGTGCCGGTTGCGATTTCTATTTGGAGTTCTTTAAGCTGAGACCCGAGCTGAAGTTCCTTTACAGTCTGACCGACAGCTACAATAGCAGCCATATCAACGATATCAAGGACGTCAACATGATGCCCTTTGCGCGGTCGGTCAACAGAAGCCGGACCAAGATGTTCGTGCTCACCTTCTATTTTGAATAACACTTAAAATCGTCAACCTATGAAGACAAGACATTTCCTTATTGCCATGCTGCTCGCCGTTGTCACTACGGCGCAGGCACAGATGCAGTGGCACAGTCCTTTTGAAACCTCAGAACCTTCGATATGCGGGAGGGCCTGGAATGCTGAAACAGGCAGGACTTTCCACCGGCTGCCCGACCGGCTGAAAGAGCAGGTGTCGAAGGCCGTTTGGGGTAACTCCCTGCAGTGCGGAGGCTTGAGCGTGAAGTTTCTCAGTACCACCAATCATATTGCAGTGCGCTATGTGCTGACCGGCAGGGGCAACCATCCCAATATGGCCTGGCTCAATCATTCCGGAGTCGATCTCTACGCCACAGAGCCCGACGGCACCTCACACTGGGTGGGCAACCACATGGGCTGGCGAATAAAAGGCGACTCGGTGACCATTACCTATAAGCCCATCACCAACAACAAGCGCTTCGGACACAGAATGCTCTATGAGCTCTATCTGCCTCCCTACAATGGCTTGAAGAGTCTGGAGGTGGGAGTCGACGCCAATGCTCAGTTCTGCTTCGTGGAGCCGTCGGCCGAACGTCCAGTAGTGGTCTATGGAACTTCTATAATTCATGGTGCCTCACCTTCCCGTCCGGGACTGATGATTACTAATATTGTGAGCCGCGAGACGGGCTATCCCATCATCAACCTCGGTTTCTCCGGCAGTGCGAAGATGGAGCCGGGAATGTTTCAGGCTTTGGCCGAAATCGATGCGCGCGCTTTCATCCTCGACCCCATGCCCAACAGCTTCGTGCTCTCCGATGTCACCGAGCGGGCCGTGAAGGGCATTCACATCCTGCGGCAGAAGAGCGATGCTCCCATCCTGATGGTGGAGAGCTGCAATCAGCCCGACAGCATCTTCAACCGCACCACCTACGATCGCTATCGCCGGGCCGACGCGCTCTTCCGCAAGGCCTACGAGCAGCTGAAAGCTGAGGGGGTGAAGAATCTTTACTACCTGTCAAGCGCGGAGATAGGTCTCACCGAAGACGCTATGATAGAGGGCACCCATCCCAACGACATCGGCAACCGGGAGTATGCCAATGCCTATGAGCGCAAGCTGCACGAGATGCTGCCCGAAGATGCTGCCGACAGACAGTTCAAGCCCATACTGAACTTCCGGGATAACTCCTACAACCAGTTTGCCCGCCACAATGAGGTGATTCGGCTGAACCGCACTCTTCATCCTGACATCCTGATGATAGGTAATTCGATTACTCATTTCTGGGGCGGGCAGCCTCAGGGGCGTGACAATGGAGCCTCGTCGTGGAAAAAGCTCTTCGGCAAGCGTAAGGTGGTGAACATGGGATTCGGCTGGGACCGCATAGAGAACGTCTACTGGCGCATCTTCCACGGTGAATTCGAGGCATGCTCTCCCCGGCAAATCTTCCTCATGATAGGGGTGAACAACCTGAGCAAGGGCGACAAGCCGGCCGACGTGGCAGGCGGTATTATTCGCCTGGCCCGCTTCATCCGCCAGCGCCAGCCCCAGGCTAAGCTCCATGTGATAGAAATAATCCCCAGTCGCAGCCTGGATGCCAAGGTGAAGGCCACCAACGAGGTGCTGCGTGCCCAGTTCCCGCAGAACGAGGGCATCGATCTCATCGACCTTCGTCCCTACATGCTGAAGCAAGGTAGCAGCGACGAGGTTGACTGGAGCCTCTACCTCAATGATGGCACTCACCCCAATGCAAAGGGCTACGAGCAGATGGCCAAGGGACTGAAGAAATGTCTGAAATCGACAAATAATAAGTAATGAATATACTGCAACCAAGTTTTGAAATATGGCTCCAGGAGCCAGGACTCCAAGGCATCTACCGTCAGGTGGAGAGAGCCGGACGCGTGTGCTACAAGAGTGAGAACCATCTGACTGCCGACTCGGCAGAGCCCTTCGTGAAGCGCATGATTCAGTCGAGTCACACCGCTATGCTCGAGCATGCGACGGTCTATCTGCAAGGTGACGAGGATGGGCCACTGAAGAAGTATATGGGCAACCGTTTCACCCACTGCCGTTGTCATAATGGTCAAATCTATGTGAGCACCAACCTCAGAGTGCTGGTGGAGAATGGATGGATGGACGACCTGAAGCTCATCGGGGAGCCCACGCCGGAGCACGAGCGCCGCGTGACGGTGCACTTTACGACCCAGGTGGCTATCACCCGTGAGTTCAATCGCCACAGAGCCAACTCCATGGCCGAGCAGAGCACACGCTACTGCAACTACAGTAAGGATAAGTTTGGTGGGGAGATGAGTGTCAACGAGCCCGCATGGGTGAGGGAGGCTTCGGCTGGTGGCATCGAAGCCGGTGAGCATAAGCTCGCCGACCTCTGCCGTGACATTGCCGACGGTCGGGGCAGCGCCGACTGGACTGACATCGACTGCTGGCTCTTTGCCAACCTCGCGTCCGAACTGGCCTACATGACGCTTGTCAGTCATGGACGGAAGCCTCAGGAAGCGCGCGTGGTACTGCCACTCGACGTCAACACAGAGCTCGTGCATACAGCCTTTGTCTCCGACTGGAAGCATTTCTTCAACCTCCGTGCCCTTGGCACTACGGGCGCTCCCCATCCCGACGCCAAGGTGCTGGCAATGCCTCTTTACATGGAATTTCAACAGCGAGGGCTGCTCTAAGGAACAGTTGCTCAACGACTAACCATAAAAGTAACGATAATGAAAGAAATCAAGACTGGAAAGCCGCTGCCCGAGCAGGAGAGCCGCTCACTCGACACCTATCTGCAGGAGATAGGACGCAACAGTCTGCTCTCGGCCGAAGAGGAAGCCCTGCTTTCTGAAGAAATAAAGAAGGGCAGTCAGAAGGCCGTTGCCCGCCTCACGGAGTCCAACCTGCGCTTCGTGGTGCACATCGCCAAGCAATACCAGGACAAGGGACTCGGCATGCCCGACCTTATCAGTGAGGGCAACATCGGACTCATCAAAGCCGCCCAGCGCTTCGACGCTTCCAAGGGACAGCGCTTCGTGGAATATGCGGTGTGGTGGATTCGTCGCAGCATTGAGAATGCCATACAGGAGCAGGCCGGTATCTATCGTCTGCCCCATGAGCCGAAGGATGCCGCCGACAGCCGGGGCAGCAGAGCCTTCTCGGTGGATGCACCCCTGACAAGCAATCCCAATGTGAGCTTGCTTCATGTATTAGGCGACCCCAATGCCAAGAATCCAGCCGAAGAGGTGCTCGAGGATGCCACCAAGGACGAAATAAGGCAGGCCCTCGACGTGCTGGCACCACGTGAGCGCGCCATTGTTGAAGCAACCTCCGGACTCGGGGGCGAGCGCAAGACCTACGCCGAAACGGCGACGGTCATGGGATTGAAGCGAGAACGGGTACGGCAGATACGTAAAGCGGCTCTTCGCAAGCTGAAAAAGCGACTGCGCGTCTTGCGCAACCTTTAAGCACAGGCAGCATCACAGCATCCTCACCCGCTGTGCGGCGGTCGGCATTTCCTTGACGCTGAGGGAATGCCGACCGCCGTTTTCTGTGTAATCGTCAACC
>ONMG01000198.1 GCA_900318855.1 uncultured Prevotella sp. | reverse complement strand
GTGTCGACACTTGGATTCGGACCAAGGACCCCCACCATGTCAAGGTGATACTCTAACCAACTGAGCTATGCCGACTTTTGCCCGTGCTCGCTTCATCGAAGCGTTTGCGGGTGCAAAGGTAATAAAAATATTGGTTATAGCCATGAATTTTGGCTGTTTTTTCTGCAAGCATTCCTGTTTTTTTTGTTTTGGTTCATCGTCCAAGGCCTTTTGGACTGTTTGAGCTGATGTGGAGGCCGATGCGTGGCAGGACCAAATAGCCAGAAATGAATGCGAACGGAGAAGGAGGGAAGCACATCGTGAATGTTTCCACTTTGACTTATAAACTTTATATTTTAGCATCTGTGGCCGAGGCGGCATAGGCATCGTTTTTATAATTGACATGTCCAAGGCATTGAAAAGTAGAATGTTGTAGCAGAGAAACTCTTCGCACTGCTTGTCCGTGTTTTGGGGGCTTGAACGTACGGCATGGAGATCTTTAATTAGCATTATATATTTTTGAGATTTTCTTGGTGAGTCTCATAAAAAAATGCTAACTTTGCAACGTCAATGTGACAATTGTCCTTAGTACGGCAATCAGCTAAAATAATAACGTTATATAAGTCTTTCTTATGTATTTCACTATGTTCATCACTGTGTTGTTGACAGCTGTGGTACTGGTGGTTGGCGCTTATGTCATTGCCAAGCTCATCGGTCCCCGCTCCTACAACCCGGTCAAGGGCGAGCCATTTGAATGCGGAATCCCGACAAGAGGAAGCTCATGGATGCCAGCCCACATTGGTTACTATCTCTTTGCCATTCTGTTCCTCATGTTCGACATTGAGACAGTGTTTCTTTATCCCTGGGCTGTTGTAGCTAAGAGCCTCGGCGTGATGGCGTTGCCCAGTTTGGGCTTTTTCCTGCTTGTACTGATTTTTGGCTTGGCCTATGCCTGGCGGAAAGGAGCTCTCGAATGGAAATAAGGAAACCTAAAATCAAGAGTATTCCCTACGAGGAATTTCAAGACAACGACTCGCTGGAGAAGATTGCCGAAGAGCTTAACAATGGTGGTACCAATGTTGTGCTGGGCAGTCTGGATCAGATGATTAACTGGGGACGAAGCAATTCCCTTTGGTCGCTCACTTTCGGTACGTCCTGCTGCGGTATTGAGTTTATGGCTGTGGGATGTGCCCGCTATGATTTCGCCCGCTTCGGGTTTGAGGTGACGCGTAACTCCGCCCGTCAGGCCGACCTCATTATGTGTGCAGGTACAATTACGAACAAGATGGCACCTGTGTTCAAGCGCCTGTACGACGAAATGGCTGAGCCTAAGTATGTGGTGGCTGTCGGTGGATGCACAATCTCGGGTGGCCCCTTCAAGAAGAGCTATAGTGTGGTACGCGGCATTGATGAGATTGTGCCTGTGGATGTCTATATTCCGGGTTGCCCTCCACGTCCAGAGGCTATACTCTATGGTATGATGCAGCTTCAGCGCAAGGTGAAGGTTGAGAAGTTCTTCGGTGGTGCAAATCATAAGATGACCCGTAAGGAACGTGAGGAGAGCATGGAGCTCGGTGGCCTGCATGGAATCAGCAATGAGAACCTTTCTGCTGCCAAGTTGGGCGAGAAGGAGCCTATCATGGTGACGGGCACACCCAATAAGGCCGACTTGGAAGCGCTCGGCAAGGAGCTTGACGCACTGAAGGAGGAAGGCCGGGAGGCATTGGAAAAATCGGCTAATAATAAATAAGGTAAGCGGATATGAAGTTAGATAATATAGAACTGAGTTTTGACAGCTTTTCCGCTGAGATGGCAAAGCTGAAGAATGAAAAGCATTTCGATTACCTTGTTACCATTATCGGTGAGGACTTCGGACCTGAAGAGGGCTTGGGGTGCATCTACATTCTTGAGAATACCCAAAGTCATGAACGTTGCTCCGTGAGGACGCTGGCGCGCAAAGTGGGCGAGGACGACTGGGTGATACCTTCCGTCATCAAACTCTGGGCCGCCGCTAATCTACTTGAGCGTGAGGTCTATGACTTCTTCGGTATCAAGTTCTTGGGGCATCCAGATATGCGCCGTCTCTTCATGCGTAACGATTTCGTGGGTTGGCCATTGAGGAAGGACTTCGACATGAGTCCGGAGCATAACCAGTTCCCCATGACTGATGAGCCTGAGACCGATTGGACGTCGGAATGGAACCTCAACGACTGCGGTGATCTCGTGGAGACCAAGCACCGCCTGCTCGACGACGACGACTTCGTCATCAACTT
>ONMG01000055.1 GCA_900318855.1 uncultured Prevotella sp. | reverse complement strand
AGCGTGGGACTGCGAAACGACAAGACCTCAGAGGTGGTGATGCTGCATCCCGGACAGAAGGCGGAGGGTAACGCCACGACAGGCCACGTCAGCGTTGCCGAGGTCGACGCTCAGCTCTCCGCCGTGTGGCACGACAACCTCATGAACTTCCAGAACGCCAGGCTCACCGAGATAGCTGCTGCCCTGCAGGATGTCTATGGAGTGAATGTCACCATCGACCCCCGTATGGACCTGACCCACACTTACTCCGGCTACATACGCCGAAAGCAGAGCATCAACTCTGTGATGGCGCTTCTGCAAAAGTCTATACCCATGCACTTCAGTATCAATGGCAACACCGTGCATATACAGCCTTGACATCACAAGGTAAAAAGGTGTTGTCCACTGCATAGGGGCGGCTCTCAAGGCCGTCCAAGGGCAGCGTGTAGCCCCATCGTCAACTGTATGGGGGGCTTGTGCCCGTCTGCATCCTACTAACTTGATATCTTTTCCTCGAAAACATAGCAGGTTGAAGTACGTAAATCTTCAAAAAAATGATTTTCTTATAAGGGGAAATCGAGCCTTGGTTGTTACACTATTGAAAGTAAACCTAATTTAATTAACTAAAGCCATTTCGAAACATGAAAAGAAGGCTCAAGCTTTTTCTCGCGGCGTCGCTCTTCGTCGTCCCCAGCCAATTGCTTCATGCGCAGATTACGCTCAACCAACGCAACACGACGGTGAAGGCGGTCATCCAGCGCATCCAGAAGCAGACTAAATACAAATTCTTTTACGACGACGCTATCGGGCGTACCAGCGTTCAGAACATCAAGGTGGACAACGCCACCCTCAACTCCACCCTCACTCGGCTTTTCTCAGGAAAGGACATAACGTGGACGACGGAGGATAACATTGTCTACCTGCGTCGCAACAACACTGCGCAGCCTAAACCTGGGCAAAAAGGCAAGAAGGATGACCCAGACAAGAAAGCGGTTGTCACCGGAACTGTGGTCGACGCTAACGGCGATCCGGTCATCGGTGCCAGCGTATCAGTGAATGGAACTACTGGTGCCATTACCGACATCAATGGTCACTATGTCGTCAATGCTGCACCTGGAGACGAGGTGGCGGTCAGTTTCGTCGGTTTTGAGCAACAGCATGCCAAAGCCGGACGGCACAACAATCTCGACTTCACCATGCGCGAGGACCAGCAAGCACTTAACGAGGTGGTCGTCGTGGGCTTCGGCACACAAAAGAAGATCGACCTTACTGGAGCTGTGAGCACTATCAGTGGCAAGGAACTCGCTGAACGGCCTGTGAAGAATGTGGCCCAGGCTCTCGAAGGTATGATCCCGGGCTTACAAATCAGTGCCAATAGTGGTGAAATGGGTTCCTCGATGAATATCAATGTACGTGGAACTGGTACTATCGGTCAGGGATCAAGTGGCTCACCACTCATCCTTATCGATGGCGTAGAGGGTACAATTGACGATGTAAATCCCCAAGACATAGACAATATCTCGGTACTGAAAGACGCTGCAGCATCATCCATCTACGGTTCACGTGCCCCGTTTGGTGTCATTCTCATCACGACCAAGAATGGCGATCATGGGGGTAAGACACGCATCAACTACAACAACAGTTTCCGCTTCAGCAACTTCATACGTGAGAAACATATGATGAACAGCATTGATTGGGCATCGTTCTTAAACGACATCCAAACTAATTCTGGAGCAGGGTTGTGGTATGACGAGGAGACAATGAAGAATGTTCTGGCATGGTACTATGGAAAACCTTGGAGCAATGGAGTTAGGATGGCGCCAGACGGATCACCTGTATATGCAATCCATATAGGTGGAGATAAACGCTATTGGGGCAATGTGTATGGCTGGGGATGTGACAATGTAGACTGGAACAAGGTGGTGTATAAGAATACCGCTTTTGCCCAACAACACAACGCCAGTATTAGTGGCGGCACAAAAGTCTTCAACTATTACACATCGTTCAGCTTCTTAGATAATGGTGGTTTTATGGATTTGGCCACAGACAAGTATAAACGTCTTACTGCTACGGCTAAAATTACATCGCAAGTGACCAAATGGCTCAGTTTGAGTTACAACATGCGCTACAGTCATATATATGTCGAGCAGCCCCGCTGCTTGAATAGTTCTTTCTATGGTAATTTCCTTCGTCGTGGCTGGCCTACGCTGCCGGTTTATGATCCTTACGGCAGGAGATGGCCAGGAGAGGAAGAGGCGCTGACTCTCGAACAAGGAGGACAAAAGAAGGATGAAAATGATGTCACCAGCCATCAAATCATTCTAACATTCGAACCCATAAAGAATTGGAAGACTCATGTCGACTTTGATTATCAGTACAATTATTATAATCACCAAGTATACGCAAATTATACTTACAACCAAACTGATGTAGAGGGTACCAGCAGGATAATAGCCAGCACGACCTCCTACGATCAGGAGTCGTTGAACAAGAATAAATACTACAACTTCAAGGCTTGGAGTGAGTATGATTGGACACTGGCAGAAAAGCATAATTTTCATGTCATGGGTGGCTTCCAGGCTGAGTCGAACAAGCTGCTCTATTATTCCGCACAGAAGAACGGACTGCTTGATGATAGTAAGCCTGAACTTGATCTTACTTCCGGCCTAAGCTACGCGGGCGATGCCATCACTCCCACCGTTTACGGAAACCGTCGACAGTGGCAGACGGCTGGATTCTATGGTCGTCTCAACTATAATTTCATGCAGACGTATCTACTTGAAGCCAATCTGCGCTACGACGGGACTTCGCGTTTCCGTAGAAACCGGAGATGGAGGGCTTTCCCCTCGGTGTCTGTTGGTTGGCGTGTTTCAGAGGAGCCGTTTATGAAAGCTACCCACCAATGGCTCGACAATTTGAAAGTTCGTCTAAGTTATGGTACGCTCGGCAACCAGAACACCTATAACTTTTACCCGACTTACCAAATCATCTCTTTTGGATCATCTTCCGGAACCTACTTGGTTAACGGCAATCGTCCCAATATCGCTATTGCTCCTAACCTTGTATCGGCCTTGTTGGGATGGGAAAAAGTAATAAGTTATAATGTTGGACTTGACATCAATATGTTGCGCAACAGGTTGTCGGCGACGTTTGACTATTACATACGTGATACTAAGGACATGGTGGGTAACGCCCCCGAGTTACCCGCTCTGCTTGGTACGAGCGTGCCGGTGACCAACAACACCGACCTGCGCACACGTGGGTGGGAACTGGAGGTCGGATGGCATGATACGCTGAAGAACGGGTTCTACTATAGTATCAAGGGTAATATCTCTGACGCTCGTTCGAAAGTGACAAGGTATCCGAACAATCCCACAAATTCAATCGACAATTACATTGCCGGTCAATACCTCAATAATATATGGGGCTATACCACAAAGGGTTTAGCCAGGACCAACGAAGAGATGGAGAAGCACCTCGCTTCTGTCAAGCAGACATCCCTGGGAAGTAACTGGGCTGCCGGTGACATTATGTATGAAGACTTGGATGGAGATGGGCGTATTTCTGCGGGTGGTCGCACATTAGCAGACCATGGCGACTTAAGAATCATCGGGAATACTACTCCACGCTATCTCTTCGGTCTTGAAATGAGCGCCGCCTGGAAGGGCTTCGATTTCCGGACTTTTTTCCAGGGCGTAGCCAAGCGTGATGCTTGGACTGACTGGACGGAATTCTATTTCGGAGCCAATGGAAAGGGAGTATGGTGGGTGGCTGGCATCAGAGAAGCCCACGACTACTTCCGTGACGACAATACCTGGTCGGTGCAAAATGGCTACCAGGAGACCAACGCGGATGCTTGGCTGCCTCGCCCGCAATATTCGGACAAAAATATCCAGGTGCAAACACGATATCTTATGAACGCAGCCTATTTGCGCATGAAAAATTTGCAGTTGGGTTACACTATCCCTCGCACCATCACTCAGAGGTGGAAGATAGACAACCTGCGTGTTTTCTTCTCCGCAGATAATATCTTCACAGTCACCTCACTGCCCAAGCAGTTCGATCCCGAGATTATCGGTAATGGTGCAAGTCGGGCTAACGGATATCCGTTGTCACGAACTTTCTCCTTCGGATTAAATGTCACACTGTAAATAAGTGAGGAACTGAAAGAGACACTACACTTCAACAATAAGTAACGTAGAGAATATGAAACCAAATATAATAGCATTCATCGGCTTGCTCACTCTTGGGCTAACCTCTTGTAATGATTTTCTTGATCAGGAACCGCTGTCGAGTCTCTCCCCTGAGAGCTTCTATACAGATGAGGGTCAAGTGCAGGCAGCGAGTAACAAGCTGTACCAGGACATCATGCCTAACCATGACACGTGGAATTATGGACATTATTCCTATGACAACGGCACTGATAACCAGACAAACAAATACCCAGGAAGCAGATTTGCCACGGACCTCTGGCTTGTAAGCAACTCTAATGGTAACTGGAACTGGGCTAATGTTCGAAATGTCAATTACCAACTCAATCAGGTCTTATCCAAGTATAACGCAGGAGCAATCAGCGGTACTGATGCCAATATCCGTCAGGCCATTGGCGAGATGTACTTCTTCCGTGCCTATGCTTATTTTGAATTGCTCAAGAACTTTGGCGACTTGCCCATCCTTACTCAGGCACTGCCCGACGATGAGTCCTTACTCGTGGCCGCGAATGTGCGTCAGCCGCGTAACGAGGTGGCACGCTTCATCATTTCCAATCTTGACACTGCAATTACCTACCTTAATCCCAGTAATTCAGACCGTACGCGTGTTACGCCGGACGCTGTAAAACTTTTCAAGAGCCGTGTGGCACTCTATGAAGGCACCTGGGAGACGAACTTTAAAAACACGCCCTTTGTACCCAACGGGCCAGGTTGGCCAGGTAAATCGAAGAACGCCAACTATCAATACCCTACAGGCAGTGTTGAGGCGGAGGCAAAATACTTTCTGCAGATAGCCGCTAAGAGTGCTGAGGAAATAGCTGAGAAATACAAAGGTTCGTTGCGAGTTAACAATGGCGTGCTGCCGCAACATCCAGGGCAGTCTAATCCATATATGGAGATTTGGGGCAACAATGACGGTTCTAAAGTTCGGGAAATATTAATGTGGAGGCAATACAGTAAGGCTAATGGTGGCAATTTCGTCGAGATTGCCACGGAGCAAGACAACAAGAATACAAGCTTCACCCGTGGGTTGATAGACTGTTTCCTTATGAAGGACGGCAAGCCGACATACAATTCCGAATATGAGTATTGCGACACAGGCGTAGTCAGTGTGAGGACAAATCGTGATCCGCGACTGACCGTTTTTCTGAAAGCTCCTGGCGACACTAATTGCTTCAAGAATCTGACCAATACAATAGCAACTGATTATCGTCCTGTTGAAGTGGTACCCATGATTTGGAATGATACCCAAGGTGGGCAGTGTACTGGCTACAACCTTCGCAAAGGAACCATGTTCGACCGTTCCCAGTGCATCAGAAACGAGAGTGAGAATATTCTTGTTATCTTTCGTGCTACAGAGGCACTGCTCAATTACATCGAAGCTGAATATATGCTTACTGGTAGCCTTTCTGGAAAAGTGCTGGAATACTGGCAGGACGTGCGTCGTGCTGCGGGCTTCACGGGTAGTGCCATCAATCCACAGACCACCATTGATGCCACCGACATGAGTAAGGAGACGCTTGATTGGGGCGCATATACAGCAGGACAGCTGCTCACAGACAAGACACTCTACAATATCCGCAGGGAAAGACGCTGTGAATTTATGGCAGAAGGGCTGCGGGATATGGATCTCAAGCGTTGGCGCAGTTTTGACCAGCTTATTGAACACCCATATCATATTGAGGGCTTCCATCTATATAATACGCCTATAGAGCATTGGTATGATGAAATAGAACTGGTAAACGACGGTTCTAACAGTGCCTTTGTCTCCTCACCGGAGTTGAGCGAGTACATTCGCCCTCACGAGGTCACGAAGCAAAACAACAGTTTCTACAATGGTCTGACGTGGCGCATGGCCCACTATTTACAATATGTCCCATTGCGGCAGTTCCTACTCACTGCTCCCGACCATACAACTATGGCCGACAGCCCCCTCTATCAGAATCCATATTGGCCGATGGAGGCAGGTGAACCGGCACTTCAATAACCATTAATAGACTAAAAAAATATGAGATTACAGAGTATCACCCTTGTAGTAATGCTGTTCGCAGTTTTGTTCCTCGGCTGCACAAGCGATGACGACGAGCCGACTACCAATAACAGTGATTATAACCTTGTCTGGTCAGAGGAATTCAATGGCAACAGTCTTGACAACACCAGTTGGGAAATAATGGGCCGTGGAAGTGCAGGCTACAATAATTACTTCACATCCAATCCGGCTCTTTATGAGGTGAAGGACGGATGCCTCACGTTGAGGGGAATCGTGAACAATATCGATCCCACCGATACGGCCCAATATTTGACTTGTGGCGTTCGTACTATCCGTGATTTCGGACTTGGAAAAATTGAGATCAGGGCCAAACTGGGCTCGGCTAAGGGTGCATGGCCAGCCTTTTGGATGATGCCCAGTCGTGGCATACACAGCGGTGAAATAGACATTATGGAGCATCTGAACAGCGATATCTTTGTTTACCAAACTGTCCACACCCCATATACTGACAAGCAAGGAAGTAAAGCCACCCCACCTATTCAGCACAAGGCGCTATTTTATTCGGGGAAATACAATATCTACTCGGTTGAGATAACAGAGGACAGCGTATCATTTGAGGTTAATGGCCTGCACACGTTCTCTTATCCGCGTGTGCCTGGTGTTGAGGATCAGTATATCTTTACCAGGCAGAATCACTACCTCATGCTCGATATGCAGATAGGAGGCGACAGTTGGGTGGGGCGCGTCGATCCTGCAACATTCCCCGTGGATATGCAGATTGACTACGTGAGATTCTATCAAAGGAAACACAATTAATGACGGTTGCGCCCGCACTATTGTTCTTTTTGAAACCAATTAAGCGTGGGGATTGCTCCGGCGGTTCTGTATCTTAATAATGATTGCAGCAACGATGATGGAGCGTCACCACGCGAAAATGATAACTAAAACACTATTCTATCAAAGTTTAACTATTTTATTTACAAGCGTTATGAAGCATTCATTACTTATCATGTTTGTCATGCTTAGCCTGGCAACTGCTAATGTCTATGGGCAAGTCTACCCCATCAATTTCGACGTTCACGCCACTAACCCCAAGAATATCTTCCGCTACCTGCATACAGTGAGTATGGGACGAAACACTCTTGAGGTTCAAACTCCGCCTGCAGAGGGCGATAAGTGGCCGGTTTACTATGACAAAACATCAACGGTGCTTACAGCACAAGCCGGGAAGAGATACACCATCAAGTATGATTATCCTGGTGGATGGATGCATGGCTATGCCTACATTGACTATAATAAGGACGGAGAGTTCTCTTATGACGTCAATGATGACGGCACTCCGGCCACAGGCTCTGAAGTTGTTTCCTTCAGCTACCTTTGGAGGGGAGGTGATAAACCATCCTGTAACAGTGCTGGTGAGGTTGTTACTACAAACAACACCCTCGATATGCCCTCATTCAAGATTCCTTCAAATGTCCCTGGTGGTGATTATCACATTCGTTTCAAGATTGATTGGTCAGACCTAAATCCTGGCGGAGGGACTGAAATCGTAAAAAATGGAGGCGCTGTGGTGGATGCTATTCTGCGAATCACCAACACCACAGGTATCGCCGATGTAGTGTCTGACGTTAAAGCTACCAATGCTCCTGTTTATAATTTGCAAGGCCAGCGTGTCACCCCTAATCGCCCGGGTATCTACATCCGTAACGGCAAGAAGTTTGTCGTGAAGTAAATAAGAGGATAAAACGTACGTAAAAGAATTATAACATGAAACTTCCATCTCTCGTCACATTGGTGCTGCTCTGCTTTGCGTGTTTACAGTCAGCCGATGTTTATGCAACGAAAACGACAGGCATACTTGGTGATAACTCTTCCGCATTCGATGAATATAATCTGGAAGGAAATTCGTTCTGGTATATAGCGGGGCAGAGTAACCGTGCTGATGTGACGAGAATGGCTGATGCCTGGTGGCAAGTCACAAAGAGCAGTGATTACAAGTCAGGTGAAGATGATTTGTATTCGGGTGCTACCACCGGAAATGATGACTATCAACTGGTATGGGAGGACGACTTCGATGGGGATAGTCTTGATGAGGCCATTTGGGAAAAGCTCGGACGTGGCGGCGTGGATTACAGCCGGTATTTCACATCCCGGAAAGAGTTATTCGCTGTCAGCAACAGCAACCTGATATTGCGTGGCGTTGTCAACGACTTCGCTACTGAAGACACCGCAAAATATCTAACCGGGGGCGTGCGGACCATTAAGGGCTTCGCTCCTGGAAAAATAGAGATCTGCGCCAAGATTGGCTCGGCTAAAGGTGCATGGCCTGCCTTGTGGATGCTCCCTGTGGATAATAGAAACAACCCCGTTAATGGCGAAGCTGATATTATGGAGCATCTCAACTACGATTCTCTGGTGCAGCAGACGACCCACTCCTACTATACCAATGTGCTAGGCCACTATGGCTCGCCGCAACGGAAGGGTTGGTCGGCCTACAATGCCAACGATTATAATATCTTCTCCGTTGAGTTCACGGCCGACAGTCTGGTCTATGCTGTCAACGGGAAACATGTCATCACCTATCCTCGTTTACCCAACCAAGCTGACAAATTGCAGTACCCCTTCTTGAACCAACCGTACTACTTGATTATGGACATGCAATTAGGTGGCAGCTGGGTAGGCCCCATCGACCCCAAGACATTGCCTGTGGAGATGGCCATCGACTGGGTGAGATATTACCAGCGGCCATCCTATAGGGCAGGAGTGGGAGATTATCCCCTGAATTTCTACAAGGGCTACACCAACCGTACATCTAAATGGCAGGGTAATGGTAGAATGAAGTGGCTGGGCTCGGTAAGTGTGGCAGGGCAGAGCATCCAGATTGAGGATGACAAGAACGATAAAAGTCCGGCATGGCCGGCCTACTACGACAAGACCGACAAGGTTGTAGCTGTCAAGGCGGGTTCGAAAGTGGATATAACACTCGACTATAAAGGTACGTGGATGGCGGGATTTGCATTTGTTGACTATGACCGAAATGGTCGGTTCGCTTCCTCTGTCGGTAGCGACCACAAGCCGGCAAAGGGAACCGAATTGGTGTCATTCAGCAGCTATGCCCACTATAACAGTCGCGGTGAAAGCTCTGACTGGAGCCATAACCCCAACCACGAAATGCCCTCGTTCACCCTACCTCAGAAACTCGCTCCCGGCGACTACCGCATGCGCATAAAGGTGGACTTTAACAGCATCGACCCCGGAGGCTGTAGGGACTCAGGCAATGACATCTTGGATAATGGCGGTGCCATCGTCGATGTCACTCTCCGCGTGACTGCTGCAGAGACGGGCATACGAAATGTGAACACCCACAACTCATCTGATGCTTCCTCCCTGACATACAATCTTCAGGGGCAAGCAACACAACATCCTTGTCATGGTGTGTTCATTAGAAATGGCAGAAAGTTTATAGTGAGATAGTTAGAAAGTAAAGTTAAAGCGCATGAATAAAAGAATATTGACATTGTTGTTTGTGGTCATGTCCATCCTTGATTCGGCATGGTGCCAGACCAAACTGACCGTTTGTACATGGAACGTAGGCAAGTTTGGCGAGGGCGAGATGAGTGGCTATCAAGGTGACAATCCACAGGAAAAGGTGAAAGAATGGAAGGCTTGGCTGAAAAGCCACCGTGTAGACATCCTCGGTCTGAACGAGTGGTGGGAATGGTTCGACAAAGGCAAGACCATCAACTCTGAAGAGGAGTTGATTGCCCCGTTATATGCCAACCGCTATATAGCAAATCCCATCAAGTCACCCTGGATTACGAACGGATTGGCAACCAACTATAAGGTAAAACCGGGCTCGCAGACGTGGATAAATCTTGTCGATCCCTACTATTTCGCCTTAATAGAGACGCTTATTATAGACGGTCATGAGGTGGATGTAATAAGCGCACACATTCCCTGGAGAAAACAGTATCATGCGGCATCCTTGGATGTGTTGCACCAAGAACTGAAACGCCATAAAACCTTCATCTTTCTGGGTGACACCAACTGCTCTCACATGGAGCAATCGGATTTCTATGTAAAGGACGGCTACAATATGGCTAATCCTTTCAAAGGCCGGTGGCTACCCACCTATGCAGACGGCAGTGCGATTGACAATGTCATTACATCTCCCAATATTAAGATAACGAAGGTATGGAGTTCCCCCTCAGGGCTCTACAAGGGAGACCACAACCCGTTTTTCGCCAAGCTGGTGATTCACTGGGATAAGTAGAAGGCATGTTTGTTCTGTTGAAAATCTCCTGACTTCGTCACTAAAAAAACAATCAAATCGCTATTCTGATTGTCTGTAATCTATGATGATTTTGGGTGACGTACAGGTTGTGCTCCGTGCTGCTTTCTTCTTTGAAGCAAGGTTCTCAGGCTAAGGATTATCAACCGCTAAAAAGTTGATTGATAGGCCAAGGCCGATAGCCCCCCAGTGTCATAGTCAAAGGCTTAGGCCCTTGTCCATTTGCGGGTTGAGACCTTTGAGAGCCTTCGTCTCTCACCGTCCTCAATCCGCCAATGGCAGTTCCTCCTATAGTCGGATCTTGACGCTGACATAAAGGAAAACCGTGAAAGCAGGGGACCCAGGATTGTTGCAGTGCAGGTTGGCTCTCCACGAACTCGGGCATCCCCGACAGTGCTGCCCTCATGTCGGCATACGTCAGCGAGGAGTTGCACCCGGGCATCTCCTCGAGTTCGGTTGGCGGTAAAAGGTGCTGCATGGAGAGCCGCGTGCAAGGACGGCTGAACCTGCTAAAATCGGCAACGTCGGGACGCTGAACCTCAAGGGTTCCGGATGTTACGCCAATTGGCGGAGACATGTACGCCATATGCCGTAAACATGCTGCACCCATGAGCGAAACGCCCAGCGAGGCCTGCTATCGCAGGCCGAAACCGCTGGTGCCGAGGGGGAACGGATGGTGAGTAGAGGCGGGAAGTTCAAGAAACATCATAAACGGCACTACCGGCTTCGTTGCATCACAGCAAGCCGGTTTAACTGATTTTTGTAATCATAGAATGCGCTTTCGTGCTATAGTTACTTACCTAAAATATCAATAGTGTCAATTAAGGTTGACGCATTGACGAAGTAAGGAAGAAGGCACGGTGGCTCAGAGCTTGATGAATATCTTCTTCTTGTAGAGCCAAAGGCCCACGAGCCAGTTGATGAGCACGTAGAGGATGGCCCAACAGAGCGACGCTACCTTGGCGGGCAGGAAGGTGAAGAGGAAATCATCGCACACCAGACGGTGAACCGTCATCCCGCTACCCGTGTGCAACATGGTGAGGGGGATGAGGAGCAGGTCGGCAAGCACGTAGAGAGCCAGTGGGTTGACGCCAAAGACACGGAAGAATTCAGTGGTGCGGCCCTTGCAGCCCCGCTTGTCGATGAGCCACGTGAGGAAGGCGAGGATGAGGCTTCCGAAACCGCAGGTCACCAGTGAGAAGGTGGGTGTCCAGAGTTTCTTGCTGATAGGACACCCATAGCTGAGCAGGAATCCGCCCACCGTGCAGACCGTGCCGAAAAGAAACAGGCGCTCAATCTTGTCATCGAGGTCGCGGAGCTTGAGTACAGCCTCGCCGATGCAGAAACCGATTAGCACGTGGCCCAAAGCCGGCAGTGTGCTGAGCAGACCTTCGGGGTCGGGAGTATCGTAAGCATAGCAATGGTTGTGGCCTAACACGGCATCGTCGACGATGGCCAGAATGTTGGAAGCGTCGTGGGCGAAACCGTTGCCTATTTCCAAGATGACAAAATAGACAGCGAAGATGAGCGCAATGAGCCAAGGGATGAACTTGTGCTTCACGCTGATGGCGATGATGGCAGCCAGACCGTAGCAGATGCCCAGACGGGGCAGCACGCCCAGAATGCGCAGATGCCCCAAGATGTTGGCTGAGGCACAGATGCGCGGCCACAGTGGCAACGTCGCGTAGGCCTTGCTGCCCATATGGCCGACGAAGGTGAGGAGCCAACTGATGGCCAGCCCGATGAACCAGATGAGGAGGGCCCGCTTGAATATCTTTCTTGCGCAGGTGGCCGACCATTGAAAACGGAATTTACGCAGCGACAGATACGTGGTGATGCCCATGATGAACATGAAGAAAGGAAAAACAAAGTCGGTCGGGGTGAGTCCTATCCATTCGGCATGTTCCAAAGGTGTGAACACATCGGGCCATGGGCGGCCTGGGTTGTTGACAAGTATCATACCGGCTATCGTGAGACCGCGCAGAATATCGAGAGCCAGTATGCGCTGGCTGCTTTGAGTGGTGTTATTCATGCCCTACTGTATTTTTGCGGCAAAAGTAGCAAAAAAGAGGCTTTTGAGCAAGGATTGTCAGGGGAAATCACTATATTTGTCGCACTAAAATACCTAATACATGCTTGGAGCTATTATAGGAGACATCGTGGGGTCGAGATTTGAGTTCGATGAGACACCCACTGCAGGGTTCACTCTTTTCACGGATACCTGCGATTTTACCGACGACACCGTGTGTACCATTGCCATTGCCGATGCCATTCTCAACGGTCGCAGCTACCGCGACTCGCTGCGCGACTGGTGTCATCGCTATCCGAATCCCAAGGGCGGCTATGGCAACATGTTTCAGCAATGGCTGACACAGTCCAACCCGTTGCCACACAGCAGCTACGGCAATGGAGCAGCCATGCGCGTGAGTCCTGTGGGCTGGCTCTTCGACGACTACCACCGGGTGAACAATGAGGCCAAGAAAAGCGCTGAAGTGAGTCACTGCCACAGTGAGGCCGTCAACGGAGCCCAGTGCGTGGCCACGCTGATTTACTGGTTGCGCACGGTGCGTATCACAAAGGATGAGGTGGAGAGTGCTGTGGGGCGGAATTTCCATTATGAGATACCGTCGCTGAAGGACATCTACAAGATAGGCAGTGAGGGTCACTTCGACAGTACATGTCAGGAGACGGTGCCTTGGGCCATACGCTGTTTCCTGGAGTCGGAATCGTTTGAAGACGCTATCCGCATTGCCGTGATGGCGCGCGGCGACACCGACACGAAAGCGGCCATCTGTGGAAGCATTGCCGAGGCCTACTATGAGATACCCGAGGAGCTGGTCGACAAGGCTTTCACCTATCTGCCCGACGACATGCTCGACATCGTGACCCAGTTCTACGATGCCATCGTAAAGGACATCGAAGGTTGAGCTCTCCTCCAGAGGTGACTCCGCAGCTGTCAGCGTTCAGGAGGTGGCTGTGAGGCGGCGCGACACAGCCATGAAGACAAAGAAGAACAAGGCACCGCTCACCAATCCTGCTATGGCATCTACGGCATAGTGGGCCTGGATGTAGACAGTGGACAGGACCAGCAGCACGTAGACGACGGCAGCAATGGGAATGAGAAATTTGCTGCGCGAGCGGATGGCAAAAAGCAGGCACACGGTGGCGATGCCCACATGCGACGACGGGAAGGCCGCCGTGGGGCGCTCGCCCTGGCCGCGCGCAAACTCTACGAAGGAGTAGAAGATGGTATCGTGGTCGCCCGGAGCGGGCAGGCTGTCGGTATGGGTGTTGAAATAGTCCTGCAGCGAGGGAAAGACGCCCCGGCTGATGTCGGTGAGCCCCACTGCCTTATAATAAAAGGTGGGACCCACGACAGGGAGGAAGTCGTAGATGAGATAATAGGTGAAGAAGGAGGCGGTGATGACGAAAGCGCAGCGCTGGAAGTCCTTGTACCGGCAGAAGAAGTACCAGAAGGTGGTGAGCGCTATGAGTGGGAAATAAGCTCCATAGCCAAAATACATCAGCGAGCTGAAGAACTTGGAGGGAAAGTGCTCGCAGAAGACCAGGGCGGGCTGGAACCCGAAGAGCCATTGGTCGGCCTGCGCAAAATAGTGGTCGAGATTGGGGAAGATGCGGTTGATTTCGTAGGTGTCGGGATACCACCAGCCCAAGAGCATCATCTGTATCAGCACACGCAGCATGAGCGTGAACCGGCAGGGCACGAGTCTGTAGACCACCCACAGCAGAGCCGTCATGGCTATCACGCGCAGCCGTCCTGCCACCATCGACTCAGGATTGGCCATCTTGGTGTAGCAGAAAAATACCAGCAGCAGAGTGGCCAGTGCATAGATTATCACCACCCACTCCAGAGCGAGCAGACCCTTGCGGGGCTTTGTGTCGATGCCGAAAAGGCTGCGCAGCAGGTGCCCTTTATTTGTTGTCCGTTGCTTTCCCATATTGCTGTTCCGGTGCCTCAAATCCATCCATTCTGCTGATACCAGCTCACCGTGTGGCTTACGCCTTCGGCCAGCTTAACCCGTGGCCGGTAGCCCAGTTCGCGCTCGGCCGGAGTGATGTCACAACGCCAGTTGCGCTGACTGAGAATGTTATATTTGTCGTTGTTGAGCACAGTCATCTTCCCAGTTATTCGTCCATACCATTCGCCCGCGAAGGTGATGGTGCGCAGCACCCAGAGCGGTGCCTTGACGCGTATCCACCATGGGCGTCCCAGAGCATCGTGCACCAGATTGCTGAAGTCCTTCGAGGTGTAGACGCAGCCGTCGCTCAGGAAGTATTTGTGCCCGGGCGTGCCCTTCTCAAGGGCCAGGAACACGGCCTGCACCACATCGGTGACATACACGAAGGTGATTTCCTGCCGCTTGAATCCCACACTGAAATCCATGTGCCGCTGGATGCTCTCCACCATCATGAAATAGTCCTTCTCGCGCGGACCATAGACACCCGTGGGGCGTAGCACCACACAAGGCAGACGGTCAGCAATGCTGTCAAGATAGCGCTCTGCCTCCCATTTGCTCTTGCCGTAGGCCGTGTTGGGGTGTGGCGTGTCGGCATCGGTTATCTCAGTGTAAGGGCGCTGCTCGCGGATGGCACCGAAGACACTCAGACTGCTCATGTAGACCATGCGCTTCAGGGGTATCTTCAGCTTTAACAGGGCCTGGCACAGATGGCGGGTGCCTTCGGTGTTGACGCGGAAGAAATCCTCACGGTGAAGGCATTTGGTCACGCCGGCCGCATGAACGATGTAGTCGAACGAGAATCCGCGCAGAGCCTCCTCGAGCCGGGCCTCCGAGGAGAAGTCGAGCTCGATGAAATGTATGCGGGAATCGGTGAGGTAGCGGCGCGAGCTGGTAGCGCGCACAGCTGCCCATACTTCCATGCCTCTATGCAGGGCCTCTTCGACGATAAAGCTGCCGATGAAGCCTGATGCACCTGTAATAAGTATCTTCATCAGGGACTATAACTGTAATTGTTTTGCAAAATTACCCCAAAAAGACCACTCCACAAAATGGAAGACCTTTTTTTTTCGATGTGTGCCGTTAGGGATATAGATTTAGTGTAAGATAGGGTGGAGTGAAAGGCGCATAGCGACAAAGTGTCTCTTAGGTTTACTTAGACTATAAACTTGCTTTTCTTTGTCATGCCATTCGTTTGCACTACCTTTGGATAAGGTAGGCTGCACTCAGACATGCCGAAGAAAAGCGTTGCTTTT
>ONMG01000264.1 GCA_900318855.1 uncultured Prevotella sp. | reverse complement strand
TGCAAGGATTTTCAAGCCCTGCAAAACGGACTTATAAACTGCGAGCAGCATATCTTCACATTCCTTGAGCAAGAAGGTGTCCCGCATCATAACAACTCGGGCGAGGGGGCCATAAGAATATTGAAGTAAAGTCAAAGATCTCAGGAGGATTCAGAACCGAAGTCGGGGCAGACGAGTAAGCTTGTTTTTATTCTATAGTGGAGACTGCGAAAAGAAATTGTGTTTCGAAATTCAAGGCTCTGTTTCAACTCATCTCGGACATGGCTCCCAAGGATGACTTTATCGGAAGACTCTTATCTGAGATAAGATTAATATTTAGTCGTTCCGAGCCATCATGTCAAAAAAGACTGAGTAGTTACCATATTGGATGCTTGATGAGCAGCTTCAGGGATTGGAAGCCTATAGAGATTCTTTGTATGATGAACTGAATATAGCGGTACGAAGAAGCGAAGATGACTACGCGTTACTTTGCCTGAAGGTGCATTTGTATGAAGATAAACTTCAGAAGATTGTGAAAAGCTCAGATTCACAATGTCTGTCTCTTATCTTAGACAACAATCAGTTACGTTACTTCAATGATTGTTGAGAACAAACGAATCAATGTGCCGCGTTCTTTGGATAGCGACTATCTGAATTCAATCTTCAATATGCCCCAGGCTATCATTGATATTCACCATAGGTTGCTCAACACTTCAAGAAAGAATAACATTGCTATCGCTAAGGTGGTGGTATTGTCCTGACATCTTCACTTTTGTAAATGGGGCATTCGTCAACTGCTATGTGCTTTTAACCGAGCACTGATATCCAGCCCCATACTTTCTCTTCTGAGTCCTGTTCCTCATAGCTGACTGCTCATAATATGAAATGGGATGCGTTGTGTTCTGCACACAGTGCAGAAGAGGAAATAAAAAAAGCAGAGGTGGACAACCGGTAATGTGTTGCCACCTCTGTTTTCTCAGTTGTTATCGATGCTGTTATGCCTCTGCAGCATCATCGTCGGAGGCAGCCTTAGCCTTCCTTACTACGCGGCGGCGTTTCGGCTTCTCCTCAACCGGTGTCTCTGTCTTCACTCCGGCCAGTTCGGGGTCGATAAGGATACGCCCGCAGTATTCGCAGACGATGATCTTCTTATGCATCTTGATGTCGAGCTGCCGCTGAGGTGGAATCTTGTTGAAGCAACCACCACAAGCATCACGCTGCACATAGACGATGCCGAGGCCGTTGCGTGCATTCTTACGGATGCGCTTGAAGCTGGCCAGCAGACGCGGTTCAATCTTTGCCTCGAGATCCTGTGCCTTTGCCTTCAACTCCTCTTCCTCAGCCCTTGTCTCCTGCATGATGGAATCCAATTCAGCCTTCTTGTGAGTCAGGTCTTCCTGTCGGTCGTTGATGATTTCCTGGTTTTTGGCAAGCTCCTTCTTCTTCTCTTCCACCTTGTCGAGTGCTTCTTTGATCTTTTTGTTGCAGAGCTCTACCTCCAGTGACTGGAATTCAATCTCCTTCGATAGCATGTCGTATTCGCGGTTGTTCTTCACCTGCTCGAGCTGTGCCTGATAGCGCTCAATGCTGGCTTGGGCTTCATTGATTTCGCCTTTCTTCTGTGTCACAGCCTGCTGGAACTCAGCGATGTCGGCATTTATCTTCTCAGCACGCGTGTTGAGACCGGCAATCTCGTCTTCGAGGTCGCCCACCTCTAAGGGAAGCTCGCCGCGGAGTGCCCTCTTCTCATCGATTGCGGTGAGCGTAGTCTGTAGTTGGTAGAGCGTTTTCAGCTTCTCCTCTACAGTTAATTCAGTAGCTTCTTTCTTTGCCATATTGTTGATGTTTGAATGTTGTTCTTGTCGTCTTTTGCCCCTCTTCTGTGATCAGAAATAGATAATGGGGTTGGTGTTGATGTCGGATAGGACAGCTCTCACTCCCGGGTATTTGGATTGAATGATTCTACGAAATATTTCCGGCGTGAACTGCTCACTCTGGTAGTGGCCGAGCACGGCAATCTGAATCTGCTGCTCATGTCCGAAAAATTCGTGGTAGTGCATCTCGCCGGTGATGAAGGCGTCGGCTCGCTGGCGGATGGCCTCGTTGAGCAGAAAGGAGCCCGCACCACCGCAGAGCGCCACTCGCTCTATGGGGCGCCTCAGCAATTGGTTGGCTTGCACCGCCTCAACCCCGAAGGTTTCCTTCAAGGCGATGATGAAGTCGTCGGCTGCCATTGGTTCCTGCAACCGTCCGATAACCCCTTCGCCACCTTCAACTCCCTCGACCTCCTGTCGATGCCCGAAGAAGTCGACATCAACAAGATGAAGCTTCTCGGCCATCATGAAGTTCACTCCGCCCCGGGCAGCATCCATGTTGGTGTGCATGGCAACAATCGTGACATGCTGCTCCAAGGCCTTCATCACCGTACGCTCCACGTAGTTTTCATCAGTGATGCGGGCGAGCTTATGGAAGATAAGAGGATGGTGGGCCACGATGAGATTGCAGCCGCGACTAACAGCCTCGTCAACCGTTTCTTCGGTGACGTCCAGACACAATAAAGCCCCTGAAACTTCCGCATCTGTCAATCCTACTTGCAGGCCGGCATTATCGTAGTCTTCCTGAAGAGGCAGAGGCGCGAATTGCTCAAGGGCATTAACCACTTCTTTAATTTTCACGCTATCCACGTTTTAGATGGCGAAGTTACTAAGAAACTGTTGATTATCGCAGAAAGTAAGCGAAGATTTAACTATTTTTGTTAGTTTTGCCTTAGCTGATTCGGCAGGAGTTGTAGGATTGGATGCTTGTTCGTAGCTCATACTGCCCTGCCATTTTCCCGTGTAGATGGAAAGAAAATCAGGTGCAGGCTCCAAGGCGTCAAGCCCGCCCATGATAAAAATCACTATAGCGATAAATTGCCCTCGGGCATAAAAATAAGCTTGCGCAAAGTCGGCTTGTAAGAATGGAACTCACTTGTCACCTCGACTGTGAACCACTTGCAAGCTATATCAAGATAGGCTGGAGCGTAAAGAAACTGGAGAAAATATGAGATAGTCCGCCTTATAGGGCAAAGACTTAAGGGGAAAAGCTTAGAAAAGTTTTCCCCGTTTAAACTTATGATAGAGTTTCCATCCCAGCAAAGCTCCGTCAATAACACTGGTTCCCGTATTGATTACGCGTTGCAGTCGCTTGGCTGGCGTAGAAGCAGCCTTGGTCGTCGGCTTATGGAAGAGCTGGGCCATGAGATCCTTCATCTGCTGGCTGTCCTTGCGCAGGCTCCGTCGCAGTTGTAGCTTGCGCTCCTGGATGTCTTCCAGCGATTTAAAACTGTAAGCCGTGTAGTCCTGGGGCTGATTTGCCATGTCCATGATGAGTTACTTTTCGAAAAACATGCCGGCGAGGAATTTCACCAGCGGCCGTTCAATCCAGCGGTGACGGTTGAGTACAACAATGACCAGCAGCAGGATGTAGACACCGCCCACGATGCTGAAAGCCCCTGCCAGCCCTGTGACTGTCGACAGGGCAAAGGCAGCGGCAAATGAGAAATAGATGAGAGCAAGCGCTAAAAGTCCCGCTACCATGAGTACCATGGCACTCAGCGTGATGACTTTCACCACCTTGTGGATGACATCCAGCCTGATGTATTCCGACTGCAGGCCGAAATAATGCTGGGCAACACGCAGAAGCTGCCCTATGGTCTCGATGTTCTCGTCGCTTGATAGCATCTTTTCGGGATTACTCTGCTACTTCGGGTGCTGCTTCCTTTATGTCGTCAACGAGATCGTCGACGTCCTTCTTCGGGAGTTTGATGTTGTGCTTCTTCAGAAAGTCTTCCACTGTATCGCTAATTCTCGTCCGAGTATCGGCTCCTGTCTCCGGTGCCATGAGCAGTCCCAGTGCTGCGCCTGCGATGGCTCCGCCAAGGAAGGCGCCAATGTAACCTAATGATTTCATAGTCTATCTTTTTAATCTGTTCATCCATTATTGGATTCGCTGCAAATATAACAAACTATTTCTTTCCACCCCAAAGAAGTACTGCCATTTTTTGTTAAAATAGGGAAGAATGGACGTTTTAACAAACTTTTAGTGCACTTGGACCGTTGCTTTGACAGATTATTTGTAATTTCGCCGAAAATAGAGTACGACAAAAGTTTAATCCAAATTACTATAGAAATATGAAGAAGAGTATTGTTTTGTGTGCAGGCCTGTGCCTTGCGCTCGCCCTGACGGGATGCAAATCGAAAGAGAGTGCTTATAAGAAGGCATACGAGAAGGCTAAGGCTCAGGAAGAGGTGACACAAAATAACAACCAACCGGCGCAGCAGGAGACACCTGTTGTAACTCCGCTTACGGAACAGCCTGCTACGCAGACCACGGTCGACAATGCCAGTGTGCGCACAGAGGATGTGACGCTTGTCAATGGCGAAGGTCTTCAGGCTTACAGCGTGGTCACCGGTTCGTTCGGTCTCAAGGCTAATGCCGACCGTGCGCAGGCTGCTTTGAAGGCTGCCGGCTATAAGGCACAGATTGTGAAGAATACAGCCCGTAACCTTTACCGTGTCGTGGCTGCCACTTATGCCACCAAGGCTGATGCCGTGAGTGCCCGTAATGCTTTGCGTGGCTCTAAGTTCAATCCCGACGGTGACGCCTGGCTGCTGTTCAAGAAATAAATGATGCCACCTTTGCTCCAGTGGCCTTCATGGTCACTGAAGCTGAGGGGGTGCCGATATGCGCATCTTATCGATTGACTACGGGCGGAAGCGTACGGGCATAGCGGTGACCGACCCTCTGAAGATAATAGCCAACGGGCTGGCTACGGTGCCCACCCACAATCTGCTCGACTTCCTCATCGATTACATCCAGCGTGAGCCGGTGGAGCAAGTGGTTATTGGCCGTCCCACTCAGCCTAACGGAGAGCCGAGCGAGAATCTTGCCAGGGTGGAAGAGTTTGTCAGACGGTGGAAGAAGGCTGTACCTTCGATTCCCATTGATTATTTCGATGAGCGATTCACCTCTGTGCTGGCACAGCGGGCTATTCTCGATGGAGGGGTGAAAAAGAAAACCCGACGCACGAATAAGGGCCTTGTCGACGAGGTGAGTGCTGTCATTATCCTCCAGGATTATATGAAGTCGCGCGGACTCTGAGGGTCGCAGCCGACGCTACAAGATTATTGTTTTTCAGATAACAGAATGATTCTACCTATTTATATATATGGGCAGCCGGTGCTACGCAAGGTGGCTGCCGACATTACTCCCGACTACCCCGATTTAAAGCAGTTTGTGGCCGATATGTTCGACACCCTGGCTTCGAGTGAGGGCATCGGACTGGCAGCGCCACAGGTGGGAAAGAGCATCCGCGTTGTGGTGATTGATTTGGACGTGCTCAGCGAGGATATGCCCGAATACAAAGGTTTCCGCAAGGTTTTCATCAACCCCCATATCCTGGAGCTTGACAACAGCCATAAGGAAACGATGGAGGAAGGGTGCCTCTCGCTGCCGGGCTTGCACGAGAACGTCACGCGGGCCACGCGCATTCACGTGCATTACGTGGATGAGGATTTTCAAGAGCACGACGAGTGGGTGGAAGGCTACCTCGCGCGAGTGATGCAGCACGAATTCGACCACCTCGACGGCAAGATGTACGTCGACCATATATCTGCTTTCCGCAAGCAGATGATAAAGAGTAAGCTGCGTGCACTCATGCAAGGACGCTATAGTTGTTCCTACCGTACCAAGGCATTGCGGAAATAGTAGAACATCTCCTCTCTTGAGTAGGCAGTGAACGGTAGATGATGCGGCTTCTCACATTTTCCAAAGCAATGATGCTGTACATGCAGGATTACCGCAGTGGGCATGCATGCCGACGGCATACGGTACGGTGGGCTGCCGCCCTGTTGTTGTGGCTATGCTCTTCGGTGGGGGCAAGCGCACAGTATAATGCTGAGCGACTCATGGAGAGTGGGGAAGTGGCCATGCACTATGAGGATTATGTCCTCTCGATACAGTATTTCAACCGTATCATCGCCCTGAAGCCTTATCTCTACCTACCGTGGTACTATCGTGCCGTCGACAAGTTCTATCTCGACGACTTTATGGGAGCTGAAAGCGATGTCTCTAAAGCTATCGAACTGAATCCTTATGTCAACGAGATGTTCGAGCTCCGAGCTTTGACCCGCATTCGCCAGAGCAAGTTTGCTGATGCCATTACCGACTATACCCAGGCCATTAGTCTCATGCCCCAGGTACGCAATTACTGGTTCAACCGTGCCATCTGCATGATGAATCTCAAGGAATATGACAAGGCTCTGCAGCAGACCGATTCGATAGCCAGTCAATGGCGTAATTTCGCACCCAACTACTCGCTTAAAGCTGAGATTTTCTTGCAGAAGAAGGATACCACTGAGGCGGCAAAATGGCTCGACAAGAGTCTGGAGCTCGATCCGTACGACGGTGATACCTGGACCACCCGTGCCTACATTAGTCTTTCAAGGCGCAAATGGAAAGATGCCGATACTGAGCTTTCCAAGGCTATACATCTGAAACCCAAGACGGTGGCCAACTACGTCAACAGGGCGCTCTGTCGGGTGAACATCAACAATCTGCGAGGCGCCATGGAGGACTACGACCAGGCATTGGACCTCGATCCCAACAATTTTCTGGCCCACTACAACCGAGGGCTCCTCCGAATGCAGTTGGGCGATGACAACAGGGCCATCTCCGACTTCAATTTTGTCATCAAGATGGAGCCTCAGAACTTTATGGCCATCTTCAACCGTGCTCTGTTACTCGACCGTACGGGCGACCTTCGCGGTGCTATCCGTGATTATAGCTCGGTCATAGAGCAATTCCCCAATTTCTGGACCGGACTTTCTTACCGGGCCCGCTGTTATCGTCGACTCGGCATGACTGCCAAGGCCGAACTGGATGAGTTCCGCATCTTCAAGGCGCAAATGGACAAGCATATCGGCATTCAGCAGCGATGGAGCAAGAGCAAGATTCGACAGCTTAGAAAGCGTAGTGAAATCGACCCCAACAAGTATAATGAGATGGTGGTCGACGACGAAGTGCATTATCAGCACGAATATAAGAGCGACTACCGCGGACAGGTGCAGAACCGCAATGTGGAAGTGGCTTTCCTGCCCATGTACGGTATGAGCTTCCAACCCTATCACAATGCCATCACCTCCTATCAGGTTTTCGACCGCGATTTGGAGGCGTTCAACAATAGGCCTCATGCCTCGCATAAGCTTTACGT
Organism: uncultured Prevotella sp.; assembly: GCA_900318855.1. GTDB lineage: Bacteria > Bacteroidota > Bacteroidia > Bacteroidales > Bacteroidaceae > Prevotella. The sequence goes on along the minus strand of ONMG01000264.1, from coordinate 807 downwards.
GAACTGTGCCCAAGAACAGCTCACAGAGGCTCACTCCAAGATGTGTTTTGAGCTCATCGACTCACTCTCGAAGGCTGTTGAGGCTAATCACGATGTCAGGGCCGTGGCTCCTTTGGTGCTGATGCGCGCAGTGGCCTATGCCACAGTGCAGGATTATGCGGCTGCCATCAGTGACCTCACAGTCTATCTACAGACTAATGACCACATGGCTATCGCTTATGTACAAAGAGCCCTCTGCCAGATGAAGATGAATGGCTACGATGCTTCGAAAGGTGTGGACACGAGTCTGAAGTATGCCAAAGCCCTCGACGACATGAAGAAAGCCGTGAGCCTTGACCCCGACAACGCTTATCTACACTACGACTTGGGTAACCTCTACGCGGAAAATAAAGAGTTTGCCAAGGCCATCGACGAATATACCGTGGCTATTAGCAAGAATGCTAACTTGGCTGAGGCCTATTATAATCGCGGTCTTGCCCGAATGAAAGCCGACAACCGCAAGGCTGGCATCGCCGATCTGAGTAAGGCAGGCGAGTTGGGACTCTACGATGCTTACAGCATCATCAAGCAATTCTCGGCCTCGAAGAAGTAACAGGTGTTGACAGCAGCTTCAGCCTGTGAGTCTTTGCCGATAGCACGTAGAAGCAGTCCCTTTCCTCTTGCTGGTTTATTCCAATGATACACCCTTATCTCTGTAGCTGGCCTTAGTCGGTAGTGATAAGTGGGGGGGGGATGTGATAAGATGGGCTGCACTCGGGAGTGCCCAAGAAAAAAGCGAGCTTTTTTCTTGGTCGTTCCCCTCGTTTG
>ONMG01000193.1 GCA_900318855.1 uncultured Prevotella sp. | reverse complement strand
TTATGAGCCAGCAGCGAGGTGAATTTCATCATCACCGGAGGACCAATGGCGAGCACCTTGTCGACATGCTCGCGCTTGATGACCTCTTCCACGCCGACTGTGACCACGCCTTTTTCGCCGTAGGAGCCATCGTCGGTCATGATGATGACCTCGTCGCTGTATTTCTTGACGTCATCGACCATGATGACAAGATTCTTCGTACGTCCGGCGAGCACCGAGATGACGCGGTTGCCAGCCTGCTTGAGCGCGGTAAGTATCGGGAGGATGGCTGCGATGCCGATGCCTCCTCCGGCACACACCACGGTACCGTATTTCTCAATCTTCGACGCATTGCCCAAGGGACCCACAATGTCATGCACATCGTCGCCCACATTGAGCTGACAGAACTTGGTCGACGACAGTCCCACCTCCTGCACCACGAGGGTGAGAGTACCCTTCTCAGGGTCAGACTTCGCGATGGTGTAGGGCACACGCTCGCTCCGGTCGTCAACGCGCACGATGATGAAGTTGCCCGGTTTACAGCTGCGGGCTATCAGCGGTGCCTCCACCTCCAGGCAAAAGACTTTCTCGCTGAATTGCTTTTTATTGGTGATTCTGAACATTGAGCTTAGGTTTTTATTGTATATTTTCAGGATTACTTGTTCTCGGTTCGTATGCGATAGCCCCACATGCCATAATAGAGGATGAACAGGAAGCAGGGCACGCACACCCAGTAGGATTGCTGAAAGCCCCATCTATCCTGGGCCAACCCCTGCAGCCACGGCATCACGGCTCCACCCGCCATGGCCATGGTGAGCAGCGACGAGCCGGCTTTGGTGAATCGTCCCAGGTCAGCCATGGCAAGCGGCCATAGGGCCGGCCACATGAGTGAGCAGCCGAGGGCCATGAAGAAGATGCAGCCGACCGACAGGTTCGGGTCCGGCAATACGGCCACGGCGATGCTCCCAGCCACAGCTATCACCGCGCAGATGCGCATGGCTGCAGCCTGGGAAAGATACTTCGGAATGAGGATAACACCGGCCAGATAGCCCGTAATCATTCCTATGGAAGGGATGAAACCATAGTTATCACCGGCAAGGCCGACGGCTTTGGCGTAGCCTGTGGCCGTGGCCAGCGATATGGTCTCGACGCCGACATAGAGAAAGAGTGCGACGCAGCCCAGCAGCAGATGTGGAAATTGAAAAATCGACACTTTGCCCTCAGCATAATTGCAAGTAGAGGCATCCGGGGCCGAGTCGTCCTCTCCTTGCGCTTTCACTTCCGGCAACGGGCTGAGCAGGGCCAAAACGCCCAAGAGTAGGAAGATGCCGATGATGATGGCAAAGGGCAGGTAGAGGTCGGAAAGCGATGTCTCGTTGATGCCCTTTCCAATGACCAAGGTGATGAAAAGGGTAGTGGCTGGCCAGGCAAGTTTATTGCAGATGCCCATGCACGATATGCGGCGGGCCGCTGATTCCAGCGGTCCGAGAATGGTTACATAGGGGTTGACGGAAGCCTGAAGCACCGTGTTGGCCGCACCGCTCACAAAACTGGCAATGAGGAACCACGTAAGCGACTGCCATCGGGCAGCCACGATAAACATCCCGAAGGCCACTGCAAATATGGCAAACGACAGAGCCATGGTCTTGTGGTAGCCGATACGGCGGATGCACGAAGTCGCGGGAATACCGAACAGCAAGAAGGGGATGAAGGTTGCTGCGAGCAAAAGACTCGATGCAGCTGCCGACATGTGCATGGATGTTCGCAGAACGGGCATGAGAAATGAGTTGATGCCCAGTGCGAAACCCAGTGAAAAGAAGAATACCCCGATGACGGTCAGGGGAATCATGTAACCTTTCTGCTTCATGCATTCTGATTTTAGTGTTGACGCCAGTTCCCATCCATGGGACAAGCTGTCTGTATGAAAATTATTCCGCCTGCACTGCGGCTCGCTCGGGGCCTGCGGCCGGTGCAGGCGGAAATGTAATGAATCGACTGCCCGGTGGGCAGCGACTGCTATTCGAAGTTCTTGTCGTCAATCATCTCGAAGCCACAGTAGGGCACCAGCACCTTAGGCACACGCACGCCGTCGGGCGTCTGGTTGTCTTCGAGGATGGAGGCCACAATGCGGGGCAGCGCCAGGGCTGAGCCGTTGAGAGTGTGGCAGAGTTCTATCTTTTTGCTGTCAGCATGGCGGAATCTGCAGTGCAGACGGTTGGCCTGGTAGCTTTCGAAGTTCGATACCGACGACACTTCGAGCCAGCGCTTCTGGGCTGCGCTCCACGTCTCAAAGTCATAGCAGATGGAAGAAGTGAAGCTCATGTCGCCCCCGCAGAGCAGCAGTATGTGGTAAGGAAGCTCCAGTTTCTGAAGCAGACCCTCTACGTGGTTAAGCATCTCCTGATACGATACGTAGGAGTGCTCTGGGGTGTCGATGCGCACAATCTCCACCTTGTCGAACTGATGCAGACGGTTGAGTCCGCGTACGTCCTTTCCGTAGCTTCCAGCCTCGCGGCGGAAGCAGGCTGAGTAGGCGCAACGCTTGATGGGCAGATCTTTTTCGTCGATAATCTCATCGCGGAAGATGTTGGTCACAGGCACCTCGGCAGTGGGTATCAGATAGAGGTCGTCCAGATTGCAGTGATACATCTGGCCTTCCTTGTCGGGAAGCTGTCCCGTGCCCAAGCCGGATGCCTGGTTGACTACATAAGGTGGCTGGATCTCAAGATAGCCAGCCTTTCGGGCCTCATCGAGGAAGAAGGCTTCGAGAGCACGCTGGAAGCGGGCCATCTTGCCAATGTAGACGGGGAATCCGGCTCCGGTTATCTTCACACCAAGGTCGAAATCAACGAGATTGTACTTCTTGAGAATATCCCAATGGCAGAGGGCTCCTTCTGGCAGCTCTGGCTTCACACCGCCTTCTTTCACCACCACATTGTCGGAGGCATCTTTACCCTCAGGCACTTTGTCGTTGGGGATATTGGGCATGGTGAGCAGCACGGAGGTCATGTCGGCCTGTGCCTTCTCCATGATTTCCTGCAATGCTTTGTCTGCAGACTTCAGTTCGGCCACTTTTTCTTTGGTCTGGGCGGCCTCTTCCTTTTTGCCTTCCTTCATAAGACCTCCGATCTGATTGGAGAGTTGCTTTTGCTGCTGCTTGTTGGTGTCGAGTTTCTGCTGAGCCTCACGGCGGAGCTTATCGTATTCCAACACCTTTTCCACGGCCTCACGGGCACCGTTGAAGTGCTTCTTTTCAAGGCCTTTCACTACACGTTCAGTCTCTTCACTGATGAGCTTTAATGTAAGCATATCGTTATTTTACTTTGTATGATGATTCTGAGGCAAAATTACGAAAAATAATCGATACCGCGTGCAATTTCATAGCCTAAAATTGCTTTCCTGACACTTGAGCGCCCTTAATACAACGATATTTGTGGCTTCTTTCAGGGTGTTCGGACGTTGTCCTTTAGCTGTTTTCGGTCTCTATCGTCTCCTGCTGCAATTGCGCATAGCGGTTTCTTCCACCAAAGGCAATGTAGCCCATACTGGATGAATATTAGCTTTTTAGGCGTCGAGATGTGTCTGTAATCAATCTCTAATATTAGTCTGATAGTCAGTTGCTTGTTGTTCAATGTTTGTTCTGTGCTTTAGATTAAATCATGCTCATCCAGCTGTAGTTACCGCTTCCCGAAGAGGTGTTCTGCCGTCGTTTCATCATACCTTCATTTGCTGTTATTGTCACTTCCGCTGGTAGCTGAAATGCCGATTGTTTGCCGTTAAAGGTTTTTACATCCAAAATGTTGGCCTGCTCAATTATTTTGTCTATTTTTGCAATGTCTTGGAGGCGGGTCGCCGTCATCCTGCCGCCTCGACGGTGGAACTCTCGTTCAGTTCCCTTATAATATATATAGGTATGGAAGAAAAGCTTACATTCACCCCCGAAGAGATACGTAGGAGCGTCGCTCTGATGTCGGAACTGAAGCAGGCTGTCGGCGAGAATCTTAAGCCTGACGACGAGAAGCAGGTGCGTCGGATGATAACTGATGCCATCAATGCTGATAAGATACAACGTGATGTCTTTGGCTTGAACCCTGTTCTCACGGCTTTGCAAACCGCTGTCATCACTGTCAAGGAGATAGGTTTGCGTCGTGATGGTGTACTCGCCACATTGCTTTATTCGTGTGTGGCCGGAGGTTATGCTGCAACTGAGAATTTAGGCCAGCTGTTCGGTTCGAATGTGGAACATATCGTCGATGGACTGGTGAGGATTCACAATCTCTATAAGAAGAATCCTGTTATTGAGAGTGAGAATTTCCGCAATCTTCTTCTCACATTCGCCGAAGATATGCGCGTGATTCTCATTATGATAGCCGACCGTGTTAATCTGATGCGCCAAATTCGGGACACACCTAATGAGGAGGCACGCCATGAGGTGAGCGAGGAAGCCAGTTACCTCTATGCCCCACTGGCCCACAAGCTTGGACTCTACCAGCTGAAGAGCGAACTCGAGGATCTCAGCCTGAAATATCTCGAGCACGACGCCTACTACCTGATTAAGGAGAAGCTCAATGCCACGAAGCGGTCGCGTGATGCCTATATCGACCGCTTCATCGGACCTGTGAAAGAGCGGCTGGAGGCTGCAGGCCTGAAATTCCACATCAAAGGACGCACGAAGAGCATTCACTCCATCTGGCAGAAGATGAAGAAGCAGAAATGCGGATTCGAAGGTATCTACGACCTTTTTGCTATCCGCATCATCCTGGATTCTCCCCGGGACAAGGAGAAGATGCAGTGCTGGCAGGTTTATTCCATCATCACTGACATGTATCAGCCGAACCCCAAGCGACTGCGCGACTGGCTGAGCGTGCCCAAGTCGAATGGCTACGAGAGTTTGCATATCACCGTGCTCGGTCCCGAGAGCAAGTGGGTGGAGGTGCAGATTCGCACTGAGCGTATGGATGAGATTGCCGAGCACGGACTCGCGGCCCACTGGCGCTATAAAGGCATTAAGAGCGAGGGCGGACTCGACGACTGGCTTGCTAACATCCGAAGTGCCCTCGAGGCTGGTGATGACCTTCAGGTGATGGACCAGTTCAAGATGGACCTTTATGAAGATGAGGTCTACGTGTTCACGCCGAAAGGCGAAATCAAAAAGTTCCCCAAGGGAGCCACCGTGCTTGACTTTGCCTATACCATCCATTCCAATGTGGGTAACACCTGTGTTGGCGCCCGCATCAATGGCAAGAATGTGAGTATCAGAGAGGAGCTCAAGTCCGGCGACACGGTGGAGATACTCACGCAGAGTAGCCAGAAGCCTAATCCCAACTGGCTCAACATCGTGAAGACCAGCAGAGCACGCTCCAAGGTGAGACTTGCACTTAAGGAAACGCAGGTGAAGGATGGGCTCTATGCCAAGGAGATGATAGAGCGACGACTCAAGAACCGTAAGGTGGAAATGGATGAGGGCACGATGAGCCATTTGGTTAAGAAGTTGGGATTCAAGGAGGCCAGCGACTTCTATAAGGCACTGGCCGATGAGAAGCTTGATGCCAATACCGTCATCGATGAGTATGTCGACCTCCGGAACCACGAGCTCAATGCACAAAAGCCGGTGCAGAGTGCCGGTGAATATCTCTTCGACAGTCAGGACAAGGAACAGCCTAACGAAGATGAGTTGGTGATTGACCGCGATCTTAAGGGACTGGATTACACACTTGCCAAGTGTTGTCACCCCATCTATGGTGACAAGATTTTTGGTTTCGTCACCGTGAGCGGAGGCATCAAGATTCATAGAGCCGACTGCCCCA
>ONMG01000092.1 GCA_900318855.1 uncultured Prevotella sp. | reverse complement strand
TCCCCCTGCTCGCTACGCGTGGCATAATAAAGAAACTCCGATAGAAAAAGTGTCAAGGCGATTTTAGACGGATCAAAGGGGATGGTAGTATAAGGGTAGCAAATGGCCACGTCCCTAAGATGTTGCAGCCTCACATTCATCCTGTGGTCGTAAGCCACAAGCAAAGAGGTGAGCGGCTGAAACAATTGCTTCTTCATGCGTGCCTTTCCCGAAGTGGGCACATTGACCATAAAGCTCATACGCCCCTCCTTCGACGTAAGCAAATCCACAATCAGTCGGTTGTCGCCATACCGCACCGTTCTTATCACAAGAGCTTCTGTTTTCACATTCATACCATCAAGATTATAAAACTACGGAACAAAAATACCAAAAATCAACGGATTATAGAAAATAAAAGCCGGAAAATTTGGTAGAACGTCAAATAATGATTAACTTTGCACCCGCTTATAAGAGCACGGTCCCTTCGTCTATCGGTTAGGACGAGAGATTTTCATTCTCTAAAGAGCAGTTCGATTCTGCTAGGGACTACCTATAAAATAAAAATAAAGATATAAAGATGGCAAATCACAAATCATCACTTAAGCGCATCCGTCAGGATAAGGTGAAGGCTTTGCACAACAAATACTATGCAAAGACCATGCGCAATGCCGTGCGCAAGCTGCGCGCACTGAGCAACAAGGAAGAGGCAGTCAAGTTGTACCCCTCTGTCCAGAAGATGTTGGACAAGCTTGCTAAGACTAACATCATCCACAAAAATAAGGCTGCAAACCTTAAGTCGAGCCTCTGCGCGCATATCGCAAAGCTTGGCTAAGCAGACAGGCACAATAGTCCACACAACATAATAAAGGCTGTATCCCTTGCGGAATGCAGCCTTTATCATTTTTCCGTCTTACTCCCAGGCTGTAAACTCTTCATGCCTCCCCCCAGGCATCTTGCTCTTTAGAAACTTGGGGCTTTTGACACCTTGTTTCTTCTGCCGTTGATAGTCACGGAGTAGCCACAAAGCCTGAGGATGCAACAACAGGATGGCAGCAAGATTGCAAAGCGTCACAAAGCCCATGAACAAGTCACCTAAGCTCCAAACCAGGTCAAGGCTTGCCATTGCCCCGAAGAACACCATGACAGCGCCATTCATCAACCTTACAAACAGCAGCCAGCGCTTGTTCTGAGTCAGGAATTTCACATTCATCTCCCCATAGGTATAGTTGCCAATGATTGAGGAAAAGGCAAAGAGGAATATCGCGATAGCCACAAAAGAGGGCCCAGAAGCTCCCACCTCACTCTGCAAGGCAGTCTGCGTGAGTTGGATACCATTGAGACTGCTGTCGGTATAAGCCCCGCTGAGGAGGATAATGAATGCCGTACAACTGCATATAAGCAACGTGTCGGTCAGTACACTCAAAGCCTGCACCAACCCTTGCTTCACAGGATGGCTCACATTGGCAATGCTCGCGGCACATGCTGCCGACCCCTCACCAGCCTCGTTTGAGAAAAGCCCTCGCTTTACGCCTGTCATCAGCATCACGCCAAAAGTTCCACCGGAAAATGGCCGCAAGCCAAAAGCGTCCGACACAATTAAACCGAATACTTTGGGAACCAGAGTAATATGAGTGAAAATCACATACACAGCCAACAGGATGTAAAGAACGGCCATAACCGGCACAAGGAGTGAGCTCACCTTAGCAATGCGCTGGATTCCACCAAAAACACAGAGCGAAGACAATAGCACCAGCCCCCCACCCATCCAGACAGAAGGAATACCAAAAGCCTTATCCATGGCACCGCAAATAGTGTTGCTCTGAACCGAGACATAAGCCATACAGAAAGTAGCCGTTATCAGCACAGCAAAAGTCTTAGCCATCCACGGCTTACGCAAACCATACTGCATATAGTAGGCCGGGCCGCCTACGAAGGAGCCGGAGGCCGGACGCTTATAGAGCTGGGCCAGTGTCGACTCCACAAATGCCGTGGCCGACCCCAGCAGAGCAACAACCCACATCCAGAACACCGCACCTGGACCTCCAACAGCAATAGCAGTAGCCACACCGGCAAGATTGCCAGTACCGACACGCGATGCTATCGACACCGCAAAGGCTTCGAACGAAGATACATGTTGCTTGTGTTCTTTCTGGGTAGAGTCACCAAGTAGCCGGATCATCTCACCAAAAAGACGGAACTGCACGCCGCGCGTCTTAATCGTAAACAACAGAGCACAAGCCAGGAGAAGTCCCACAAGGATGTAGGTCCACAGCCAGTCATTAACGTGGCTCACAACGTCGTTAATGCAGCCGGTAAAAGAGAAGACGTCACTCATATTGCAAAGTTACGGTATTTCATTCTAACCGACAAGAGCCTGACCGACTAATTCGGCAGTCTGACGCCAAACGGGCACCCATCATCCCGCGCCCTTTGCCCGGCAAGTGACAGGCACCGCACCAGGATAGCCAGTTGCCAAACACATAAGTCGCACGGCACAAGTAGTTTCAGAATCGACGGCTGTCAATCTGGCGGATGACGAATTCCGCAGCAAACCGTCCCATGGCCACATACCCCTCAGGGTTAGGATGAAGCCAGTCGCTCTGCCACTCCGGCCTCAACTGCACCTTGTCAGCGGGGTCACGCATCAGTTCATCGAAATCTATCACCCCGTCGTATTCCTTATTATTTCTTATCCAGGCATTGACAAGCTGCCGGGCAGCCTCCCGTCCCACAGAGAAATAACCACTTCCCTTACAAGGAGTAATCGTGGCGATGTAGGCACGCAGCCCCCTCCGATGAGCTTTGTCAGCCATTTCCTTATAAGCTTCTATGAGCCTGCGGGCGGTGGTCAGTGGTTCACGGCTTGTACCCAAATCGTTGATACCCTCAAACACGATCACTGCCTTCACGCCACGCTGCGCAAGCACATCCCGGTCGAAGCGCTCCCGCGCTGGCTTACCGAAGCCCACAGTCAGCACCCTGTTGTTTCCGATGCCTAAGTTGAGGATGGCACAATGAGGCACCTCCTTGAAGCTATGCTGCAAGGGCGACCGTTCACTGTTGAGATAGAGACTCATCTCATCGGGCCACCGATTCTGCTTGTCGGTGGTTGAGCCCTTGCCGTCCGTAATACTGTTACCGATGATTGCTATGCCAGGTTCCTGCCCTCCCGCAACATCGAGAGCCGCAATGTTAAACCATTTCTCATAACGGAAGGCATTGGCGAAACTGGTCTCAGGATTACTGTACCCCTTCAAGATGTAGCTGGTGGTGCGCGACCCCATATGCACAGTGGGTTCTTTTGGAGCCCGCTTATAGTTGATGGTAACGGCGAGTAGCTGAAGGTGCTTCAACTCAAAAGGCTCAGCATCGGACACCACTGCCTTTCCCGGTTCTATCACCACACGTTCCCGGCCATGGAAAGTCAGATAACGTGCAGAATGAGGTTCTATCTGCCATCCCTCCGTGGCATTGGCAATATATACCGAGCGAATCTCTACCGGTTCACTGCTGAGCTCATTCGACAGCTCCAGCCTTACCATCCTTCCACCCACCGACACCTTCACAATCTGTCGGACCGAGCGGAAAGTCATCTCGTTATTATAGGGCATAAAACTCTTCACAGGAGTCTGCTGGGCCGTAGCCCAAGTAGTAATCCAGCGCTCCTTCCACACGGGTTGCTCCACCCTCTGGGCGCTCATTTGTACGGAGAGCATCAAGGCAAGGACAATAAAAAGCTTTCTCATCTTACTGCTTTATAACATTCATGCTTTGTAGTGGCAATACCAGCATCGCGCCAGACTCAGCACAGAGTCCTGCGACTTCTACTTAGCAACTGCAAAGTTATGATATTATTATCAGCCGACATAAGGGAAAGCAACAAAAAAGTAGTATCTTTGCAAATGTTTCTTATATATTAATATGAAAAAGACCTTCTTATCTCTCATGCTGGCATTCTCGGCCAGCACCATTGCTTTGGCAACAGGCGGTCCTCTTTGGTTGCGCCACAGTGCCATCTCGCCCGACGGCAGCACCATAGCATTCGCTTATAAGGGTGATATCTTCACGGTGCCTGTTGGTGGTGGCAAGGCCACCCAGATAACATCCAATCCCGCCTACGACAACAATCCCGTATGGAGTCCCGACAGCAGATGGATAGCCTTCTCCTCCAAACGCGAAGGCAGCTTCAATGTCTGGATGGTGAGCCGATACGGTGGCACACCCAAGCGGCTCACGCGCTCTACCAACGGCGCAGTGCCGGTGCGCTGGCTCGACGGTGGACATGTGCTCTACAACTCCATGGATATGCCTTCGGAGAAATCCATCATCTTCCCCAGCTCACAATTCCAGCAGGTGTTCGTCGTCGACACCGTGGGCAACCGCCCCAAACTGTGGAATGAGACACCGATGTGCGACCTCGATATCAACGCCGCCGGAGACGTCATCTATCATGATGTAAAAGGTTACGAAGATGCGATGCGCAAGCACCATCAGTCGCCCATCACACGCGACATCTGGCTCTACAGCAAGGGCACTTACCGCAAGCTCACCAACTTTAAGGGCGAGGATCGCAATCCGGTATGGGCTTCCGACGGCAAGTCATTCTACTATCTCAGTGAGGCCGATGGCACTTTCAATGTGTGGAAGCGCAGTCTCGACGGCAGCCAACAGACTCAGCTGACTCATTTTGCCAAGAATCCCGTGCGGTTCCTGTCAGTAGCCCACGACGGAACACTCAGCTTTGGCTATGATGGCGAACTCTACACCATGAAGGAAGGCAGCGAGCCCCAGCGCGTCAGCGTCTCGATAACCGCCGACAGCTACGACGACCAGCTCATCCGACAAATCTATCGCGGCGGTGCCACGGAGGTAAGGGTGTCGCCAAGCGGTAAGGAAGTGGCCTTCGTGCTCCACGGCGATGTTTATGTCACCTCTGTCGACTACACTACAACCAAGCAGATAACCGACACACCGGAGCAAGAGCGCAGCATCGACTTCTCACCCGACGGTCGCAGCATCGTCTACGCCGCTGAACGCAACGGACTTTGGCAGATTTACCAGACCAGTATTAAGAATCCTTCAGAGAAGCTCTTCACCTATGCCACCGAGCTTAAGGAAGAGCAGCTCGTGAAGTCGGACAGCACATCCTTCCAACCCCTCTATAGCCCTGATGGCAAGAGTGTGGCCTTCCTTGAGAACCGCACCACGCTGCGTGCCGTCGACGTGAAAAGCCACAAGGTGCGCACCCTCCTTGATGGCCGCTACAACTACTCCTACTCCGACGGCGACGTGAACTTCAGCTGGAGTCCCGACAGCCGCTGGCTGCTTTCCGACTACATCGGCTATGGCGGATGGAACAACAAGGATGTGGCCCTGGTGCCTGCCGACGGCAGTGGGAAGGTGACAAACCTCACACAGAGCGGATATAGTGATGGCAATGCCAAATGGGTGCTCGGTGGCAAGGCCATGCTCTTTGAGAGCGACCGCGCTGGCTATCGCAGCCATGGCTCGTGGGGCTCAGAAAGCGATGCCTACATCATGTTCTTCGACCTCGGTGCCTACGAAAAGTTCAGAATGAACAAGGAGGATCGTGCCCTGCTCGAGGAACAGCAGAAAGCAGAGAAGGACAAGAAAGACAAGGAACCCGTCGACGTCAGTAAGAAAAAGGAGGAGCCTAAGCCCATCGTACTGGCTTTAGACACGGTGAACTGCCGCGACCGCATAATCCGACTCACTGTGAACAGCTCACGTTTAGGTGACTTTGTCCTCGACCCAAAGGGAGAAACACTCTACTACCAAGCTGCCTTTGAAGGCGGATTCGACCTGTGGAAACATGACCTCAAGGAGAACCGCACGCAAATAGTCATGAAAAATGTGGGCAGTGCAGAGATGGTACCCGACAAGGATTTCAAGTTCCTCTATCTCTGCTCCGGAGGCGGCATCAAGCAAATCAATGCTGCGGCTGGCTCGCAAAAGAATATCGACTTCGAGGCCCGGTTCAACTACCGTCCTTACCAGGAGCGCGCCTACATGTTCGACCACATCTGGCGTCAGGTGAAGGACAAGCTCTACGACCCCAATCTTCAGGGAGTCGACTGGAGTTACTATCGGCAGGAGTACGAAAAATTCCTGCCCTACATCAACAACAACTACGACTACTCTGAGATGCTCTCTGAGATGCTCGGCGAGCTGAACGTCTCTCATACCGGAGCACGCTACTATTCTCCGGGGCCTTCCTTCCCCACTGCCACTCTGGGACTCTTCTACGACTCCACCTACGAGGGTGACGGTCTGCGTATCAAGTCCATCTTGAAGGGAAGCCCCCTCACACTTATCGACAGCAAGGTGGTGCCGGGAACCATCATTGAGGCTATCGACGGGGAAAAGATTCTGAAGGATAAAGACTACAGCCATATGCTTGACGGCAAGGCAGGCCGAAAGGTTAGGCTCACGGTGAAAATACCTGGCAAGGGCGAAAGCACCGACATCACAGTGAAAGCTATCAGCTACGGGCAACAAAACGACCTGCTCTACAAACGCTGGGTGGAGCGCAACCGCCAGCTTGTCGACAGTCTGAGTCACGGACAATTGGCCTATGTCCACGTCCGCGCCATGGATAGCGAGAGCTTCCGACAGGTCTTCTCCGAGCTGCTCAGTGACAAGAACCGGCGACGCAAGGCCGTCATCGTAGACGAGCGCCACAACGGCGGCGGCTGGCTCCACGACGACCTCTGCACGCTCCTTAGTGGCAAAGAGTACCAGCGCTTCATGCCCCGCGGACGCTATGTGGGCTACGACCCCTGGAACAAATGGGTGAAACCCTCATGCGTGCTCATCTGTGAAGATGATTATAGCAACGGCCACGGTTTCCCGCTTATCTACAAGACTCTCGGTATTGGCAAACTCATTGGAGCACCTATGGCTGGAACAATGACTGCCGTCTGGTGGGAGCGTCTGATGGACTCTTCGCTCGTATTCGGAATTCCACAAGTAGGCTGTATGGACATGGATGGGAAATACGCCGAAAATCAGGAACTCGACCCCGACATCACGGTCTACAACACCCCCGAGGACTATCTCTCCGGACACGACCGCCAGCTTGAGAAAGCCGTCGAAGAGATGATGAAGAAATAAGCTTAGTCGACCCCTTTCGGGAAGAAGCTTCCAATAACTATGCCACAATGTCAGCTACAAACCGACATTGTGGCATAATTATTAAGGTGGTATGCTCCTTGCATTCATGTAGGTGGAAACGAGACAGAACCTCGCAAGAAGGTGAAGCCTCAAAGCAAACAGACAACAATAAAAAAAAAGGAGAATATGATTATGTTACCTACAATGCAAAGAAACGGATGGTTGCCCGATGTGTTCGAAGATTTCTTCAACAATGACTTCATGCCGCGTACCAAGGCTACAGCCCCAGCCATCAATGTGATAGAGAAGCATAAGAAATATGTAGTAGAACTCGCAGCACCCGGTCTGAAGAAGGAGGATTTCCAAGTTACGATCGATGCCGACGGCAACCTCAACATCCGCATGGAAAAGAAGCAAGACAATGAGGAGAAAGACGAGAAGGCTCATTACCTCCGCCGCGAGTTTGCCTACAGCAAATACGAGCAAACACTGATTCTGCCCGACGACGTAGAGAAAAACAACATCTCTGCTAAAGTGGAGAATGGAGTGCTCTACATAGACCTGCCCAAAGTGGGTCAGGACGAGCAGAAGGTTCAGCGCCAGATAGAGGTCGGCTGATAGCATACTATCTCCAGAGTCCATTCTTGGATTCGAAGCCGCCCATCCCCATCTCAGGCCCGCATTCCCAACAGGGAGTGCGGGCCTTTTATATTTCTTTAGAAGTCTTTTCTTGGCAAAGTGGCTCAAAACGAGTAACTTTGCACCCAAGATACATATACATTATCATAGTTATATTATGGCAAAGAAAGCTTTACTGATGATTCTCGACGGATGGGGAATCGGCAAGCACGGTAAGGGTGACGTTATCTTCAACACTCCGACACCTTACCTCGATTATCTCAATGCAGTTTCGGCACACTCTCAGCTCATGGCATGCGGTGAGGACGTAGGTCTTCCCAAAGGTCAGATGGGCAACTCCGAGGTGGGCCACCTCAATATTGGCGCAGGGCGCATCGTCTATCAGGACTTGGTAAAAATCAATAAAGCCTGCGAGAGCGGCGACATCCTGAAGAACAAGGAGATTGTCAGCGCCTACAGCTACGCACAGAAGACCGGCAAGAAGCTCCACCTCATGGGACTCACTTCCACCGGCGGTGTGCACTCCAGTCTCGACCACCTCTTCAAGCTCATTGAGATTGGCAAGGAATACAACCTGAAGGATGTCTACGTGCACTGCTTCATGGACGGTCGCGACACCGACCCCAAGAGCGGCAAGGGCTTCATAGAGAATGTGGAGAAGGTGTGCAATGCCAATGGCGCCCATATTGCCAGCATCGTAGGCCGTTTCTACGCTATGGACCGCGACAAGCGCTGGAACCGCGTGAAGGAAGCCTACGACCTGCTCGTAGAGGGTAAGGGCAAGCAGGCTACCGACCTGGTGAAAGCCATGCAGGAGAGCTACGATGAAGGCGTGACGGACGAGTTCATCAAGCCTATCAACAACTCCGCCGTCGACGGCACCATTAAGGAGGGCGATGTAGTCATCTTCATCAACTTCCGTAACGACCGCGCCCGTGAGCTCACGCAGGTACTCACGCAGCAAGATATGCCCGAAGAGGGGATGCACACCATCAAGGATCTGCAATACTACTGCATGACTCCATACGATGCTAAGTTCACTGGCGTAAACATCCTGTTCCCGAAAGAGAACGTGGAGAACACCCTC
>ONMG01000049.1 GCA_900318855.1 uncultured Prevotella sp. | reverse complement strand
CGAAGTGGGGACTCTCGACGGTGAGAGGGGCCAACGGTAATGCTTCGCTTTTTTTTAGGGTAAAGTTTGCACATCTCGATTATTCTCACTACCTTTACCACGCAAAACCGTACAAATTGAGATTTGTCGGTTGCAGGTTTAATGAATGGTTTCCCGTTATGGGTAGAACCATGTGGAGTCGCTATCACGATAGTGACCCCGTATGAATTGCATCAACTATTATAAATCAATTAGTATAAATGACACACATTCCTTTTGAAACCCGGCCGGCAGGTTGCAACGACCCGCTATGGCGCTACAGCAAGAACCCTATCATCGACCGCTACCACATTCCTTCCTCCAACAGTATCTTCAACAGTGCTGTCGTCCGCTTCGGCGACGGCTTCGCTGGTGTCTTCCGCTGCGACAACAAAGCTGTGCAGATGAACATCTTTGCCGGCTTCAGCAAGGACGGCATCAACTGGGACATCAATCCCGACCCTATACAGTTTGAGGCTGGCAACACCGACATGATTGTGAGCGAGTATAAGTACGACCCGCGCGTGACCTGGATAGAGGACCGCTACTGGATTACCTGGTGCAACGGCTACAACGGACCCACCATCGGCATTGGCTATACGTTCGACTTCAAGACGTTCTATCAGTGCGAGAACGCCTTCCTGCCCTTCAACCGCAACGGTGTGCTGTTCCCGCAGAAGATAGACGGCAAGTATGCACTGCTATCCCGTCCGAGCGACAACGGTCATACGCCCTTCGGCGACATCTTTGTCAGCTACAGCCCCGACATGAAATACTGGGGCGAGCACCGTTGCGTGATGCGTCCCACCCCCTTTGAGGAGAGTGCCTGGCAGTGCACCAAGATAGGCGCAGGTCCTATCCCCATCCTCACCGATGAGGGCTGGCTGCTATTCTATCACGGCGTCATCACCACCTGCAACGGCTACCGCTATTCGATGGGCGCCGCCATCCTCGACCGCGAGAATCCTGCAAAGGTGCTCTACCGCTCGCGCTATTACCTGCTTGGTCCGGCCGCACCTTACGAGCTGCAGGGCGACGTGCCCAATGTGGTATTCCCGTGCGCCGCGCTCACCGAGGGCAACAAGGTGTGCGTGTATTATGGTGCCGCCGACACCGTGACCGGCCTGGCTTTCGGCTATATCGACGAGATTATAGACTTCGTGAAGCAGCATCATTACAACGGCAACCTGCCTAAATAAAAATAGGTGTCAGAACTATGAAGCGACATTCTCTATTCTGTCTTGTCCTGCTTGTGGCTCTGCTGCCCCTCGGCGCCGCGGCAGGCGAACTCACCAAATATGTCAATCCCCGCATCGGCACCGGCGGCCACGGCCACGTGTTCCTCGGTGCCAACGTGCCGTTCGGCTTTGTCCAGTTGGGTCCCACCGAACATACGCGTGGCTGGGACTGGTGCTCGGGCTATCACGACAGCGACAACGTGCTGCTGGGCTTCAGCCATACCCACCTCAGCGGTACTGGCATCGGCGACTTGGGCGACATCACGCTGCTGCCCGTGGCCTCGGTGGAGCAGGACACAGCCGTGTTCAGTCACAGCGACGAGGCCGTGCGCCCGGGTTACTACAGCGTCAGCCTGCACAACCCCGAGGTTAGCGTCGAGCTGACTGCCACTGAGCGCTGCGGCATGCACCGCTACACGTTCCGCAAGGGCGGTGAGGCCTTTATCCGTCTCGACCTGAACACCGGCATCGGCTGGGACTCGGTCTATGCCACCGACTTCCAGTTCGACGGCGTCTCCGAGGTGTCGGGTCTGCGCTTCTCCAAAGGCTGGGCCAAGGATCAGAAGGTGTATTTCTCGGCGCTGTTCTCGCAGCCGGTGAAGCTCGTCAAGAGCGGCCGCGGCTACGGTGTGTTCCTGTTGACCAAGCCCGGCGAGCCGCTGCTGGTGAAGGTGGGCCTCTCGGCAACAGGTATCGACGGTGCCAAGGGCAACCTGCGCGCAGAGCTGCCAGGCTGGGACTTCGATGCTACGGCCAGGGCCGCTGATGAGGCTTGGGAAAAGCAACTCGCCAAAATCAGCATCTCGGCCAGCGACGAGGTCAAGCATATCTATTACACAGCCATCTATCATGCGTTCAATGCGCCCTCCATCTTCAACGATGCCGACGGCTCCTATCGGGGTGCCGACGGTCAGGTGCATCGCGACGCGTCGGGCAACAACTACACCACCTTCTCGCTTTGGGACACCTATCGTGCCGAGATGCCGCTGCTGTCGGTCGTCGAGCCGAAGCGTGCCGCCGACATGGGGCGCACGTTCCTCCGCATTGCCGACGAGCAGGGTCGTCTGCCGGTGTGGCATCTCATGGGCAACGAGACCGACTGCATGGTGGGCAATCCGGGTGTCATCGCCCTGGCCGACATGGTGCTGAAAGGACTCGTCGGTGACCGTCAGCATGCCCTTGAGGCGATGAGGACCACCATGGAAACGCCGGGTCGCGGCCTGGAGCTGTTCAACCAGTACGGCTACATCCCTACCGACCTCGATCCCACCCACGAGACCGTGGCCAAGACCCTGGAGTATGCCATTGCCGCCAATGCTGTGGCAAGGGTGGCCGGCAGCATGGGTGACAAAGCGACCGCCGCGCTCTACGCTCAGCGCGGAAAGGCCTACCAGAAGCTCTTCGACCCGCAGACGCAGTTTATGCGGGGACTCAGCTCGCAGAAGCAGTGGCGCACGCCGTTCAATCCCTTCCATGCCGTCCATCGCATGGACGACTACACCGAGGGCAATGCTTGGCAATACACCTGGCTCGTGCCGCAGGATGTGCACGGACTGGTGAAGTGCTTCCCCTCGGAGAAGGCTTTTAGCATCAAGCTCGACTCGCTGTTTACCGTCCAGGGTGACCTCGGCGCCGAGGCCTCACCCGACATCTCGGGCCTCATCGGACAGTATGCACACGGCAATGAGCCCAGCCACCATATTATATATATGTACAACTACATCGGCAAGCCCTATAAGGCCGCACCGCTGTTGAGGAAAGTGATGAAGGAGATGTACACCACAGCCATTGACGGACTCTGCGGCAATGAGGATGTGGGGCAGATGTCGGCATGGTATGTGCTTTCAGCCATCGGCCTCTACCAGGTGGAGCCGGCGGGAGGTCCGTTCGTCATCGGCTCGCCGTTGGTCAACAAGGCCACCATCCGGTTGGAGAGTGGCAGGACCTTCACCGTGGAGGCACAGCATAACTCCGATACCAATATCTACGTGCAGTCGGCCCAGCTCAACGGTAAGCCCCTCAACCGCAGTTTCATCACCTATCAGCAGCTCATGCAGGGTGGCACGCTCACGCTCGTCATGGGCAGCAAGCCCTCAAAGTGGGCAACAAGTAAGAATCAACGTCCCTAATCAATAACCAACAATATGAAGAATATAGGAAAGATTATGTTGTGTGGCGGTGCCATGCTCGTACTCGGGATGGGTACGTGCCGTGCACAGGCCAACAAGATTCAGAAAGAGTTTGGCAAGGACTACATCAAGCTTGCCGCGGTCAGCACGCGCTACGAGTCGAAGCGGCCGGCAGAGGCCGATCGCCTGTTCCGCTCCGAAGTCATCGAGAAGGAAATCAAGCGTGTGAAGAAGTTGCTCAAGGACAACCCCTACCTGGCCTACATGTTTGAGAACTGTTTCCCCAACACGCTCGACACAACGGTGCACTACAGCGAGGACAGCGACGGCAACCCCGACACCTTCGTCTATACCGGCGACATTGCCGCTATGTGGGGACGCGACTCCGGTGCTCAGGTGTGGCCCTATCTGCAGTTTGCCAACAAGGACAAGAACCTGAAGAAGCTCATCAAGGGCGTCATCCGCAGACAGTTGAAGAACATCTGCTTCGACCCCTATGCCAACGCCTTCAACCGCGTGCCCAACCCCAAGGGCGAATGGATGAAGGACGACAGCGGAATGAAGCCCGAGCTGCATGAGCGCAAGTATGAGATTGACTCGCTCTGCTATCCCATCCGTCTGGCCTACGAGTACTGGAAGGTGACGGGCGATGCCTCCATCTTCGACAACCTGTGGGTTGAGGCCATGCAGAAGGTGCTGCAGACCTTCCGTGAGCAGCAGCGCAAGAACGGCCGTGGCCCGTACAAGTTCCTGCGTGTCACCGACCGCGCCTTCGACACTGTGGGCAACGACGGCTGGGGTGCTCCCGTGAAGCCCGTGGGTCTCATTGCGTCGGTGTTCCGTCCCAGCGACGATGCCACCATCCTGCTGTTCCTCGTTCCGTCCAACTTCATGGCCGTCACATCGCTAAACAAAGCCGCAGAGGTGCTCGATAAGGTCAATAGCAACACCGATTTGGCCTCGCAGTGCCGCAGCCTCGCCACAGAGGTGCACGACGCACTGATGAAGTATGCCGTCTACAACCATCCCAAATACGGTAAGATTTATGCTTACGAGGTGGATGGCTTCGGCAACCAGCTGCTGATGGACGACTCCAATGTGCCGAGTCTGCTGGCCATGCCTTATTTAGGCGATGTCGACGCCAACGACCCGATTTACCAGAACACCCGCCGCTTCGTGTGGAGTGAGGACAATCCTTACTTCTTCCGTGGCAAGGCCGGCGAGGGCATTGGCGGACCTCACATCAGCTACGACATGGCTTGGCCGATGAGCATCATGATGAAGGCCTTCACCTCCAACGATGACAAGGAAATCAAATGGTGCATTGAGACCCTCATGCACACCGATGCCGGCACGGGGCTTATCCATGAGTCGTTCGACGTGAACAACTCCAGCCATTACACCCGTCCCTGGTTTGCCTGGCAGAACACGCTGTTCGGCGAGCTCATTGAGAAACTCATCAACGAGGGAAAGGCTGACTTGCTCAATTCCTGCAAGTAGAAAGACTGGTGTACTGCTGACACCAGCCCACTCTTCAGTACCCCCGCACAAGCAAGCGCTGTGCGGGGGTGCTTGCGTAGGTGTGTCCTCTCTCCCGTTACTGATTCCATCGCAGGCTATGCAGAGGAAAGCGGCAATGCTTCTGCCGCCCCGTTCGAAAGAGGAACGGAAGAGCCGTAGGAGGTGAGGCCGGATTTTAGAGCATGGCGCAATAAAACGCCAAGGCCAACGTTATATATTAATAAGGTACACGAAATAGTCAGGATATGATAGAATACATCAAAGGCTCACTCACCGAACTTACGCCGGCACTCGCCGTCGTCGAGGCCGCCGGTGTGGGTTATGCGCTCAATATTTCACTTGCCACCTACGGTGTCGTTCAGGGCCGGCAGGAGGTGAAGCTCTTCGTTCACGAGTCGCTGGTGACAGGCGGTCGCGACGACAATTTCACGCTCTATGGTTTTGCCACCCGCCAGGAGCGTGAGCTCTACCGCATGCTCATCTCGGTTTCCGGTGTGGGAGCCAACACGGCGCGGATGATTCTCTCCACCATCTCTCCCAAGGAGCTGTGCAATGTCATTGCCAACGGCGATGAGCGCATGCTCAAAGGCGTGAAGGGCATCGGATTGAAGACGGCCCAGCGCATCATCGTCGACCTTAAGGACAAGGTGGTGAGCAGTGGTATTGCCACCGAGCTGCATGCTGGCGGAGGCAGTCAGCCAACTGTCGACACCGGCGTGCGCGACGAGGCAGTGAGTGCGCTCACCATGCTCGGATTCTCACCTGCCCCCTCAGCGAAGGTGGTGACGGCTCTGCTCAGCGAGTCGCCCGACATGCCCGTGGAGCAGGTTGTCAAGGAGGCCCTCAAGCGTATCAAGTAAGCTCAGCAGGGCTGCTATACCTTATTTGTATATATGTTCGCAGGATTCAAGTCGAAGACCCTCATCGTGCTTCTGCTGGCGGCCTCAGCCTTCAGCTATGGAGCTGCCATGTCGTGGAGTTACCTCACTCCGCCACAGCGCGTGATGAAGCGGCCTCAGACAGCCCCAGGCGACACCCTGAAGAAGCAGCGCTCCGACATCAAGGCACAGCCCCTGATGGCGGACGACGACTCCATACCCGACTCACTGCTCCACACGCGTTGGAAAGTGCAGCGCACACTGCCGCTCACTGTCGACGACCTCGACAAGAATGCCGCCGACCTGCAACGCCCCGACAACCTCAAGGAGGAGGTGGTCTACAACGACACACTCAACCGCTACATCATCGGGTCACGTATCGGTGGCACCTGGATTCAGGCACCCATCATGATGACGCCCGATGAATACCGCCGCTGGACCGAGCGCCGCCTGTGGAGCAACTACTTCCGTCTGAAGAACGACACCATCTTCAAGACGAAGGGAAAGGACAAGTTCGACTTTGCCGACATGCACTTCGACCTGGGACCGGCCGAGAAGATTTTCGGCCCAGGCGGAGTGAGAATCAAGACCCAGGGAACAGCCGAGCTGAAGTTCGGCGCCACCTTCAAGAACACCGACAACCCCTCGCTGCCCATCCGCAACCGTAAGACCACCACGATGGATTTCGACGAGAAGATCAACCTCAACATGAACGGTAAGGTGGGCGACAAGGTGAACATGAACCTGAACTACAACACCGATGCCACCTTCGATGCCGATGCCCAGGACATGAAACTCAAGTACGACGGCAAGGAGGATGAAATCATCAAGCTCGTTGAGGGCGGCAACATCTCGTTCCCTGCCAACTCGAGTCTCATAAGGGGTGCCAGCTCGCTCTTCGGTCTGCGCACTGACCTCCAGTTCGGCAAGTTGAAACTCCAGTTGGTGGCCTCGCAGAAGAAGTCGAGCAACCGCAGCGTCTCCTCTAAGGGTGGTGTGCAGTTCACTCCCTTTGAGATTGATGCGGCCAACTATGAGGACAACACTCACTTCTTCCTCTCGCAGTACTTCCGCGACAAGTATGATGCCGGCATGAAGACCCTGCCCAACCTTACCACGGGCATCAAGATAAACCGTGTGGAAATTTGGGTGACCAACAAGACCGGCAACACGAGTAACACCCGCAATATCGTGGCTCTCACCGATTTGGGTGAGAACAGCCGCGTCTCGAGCACGCTTTGGAGCATCACGGGCCAGCCGGTGCCTTCGAATGCCGCCAACACCGAGTATTCCACCCTTGTGAATGCCTATGCCTCAGCACGCGACATCGACCAGACGGCCTCCGTGCTCGACGGAGCCGGACTGAAGGGCGGCGTGGACTATGAGAAACTGGAGAGTGCCCGCTTGCTCAGCTCTTCGGAGTACACGGTCAACACGGCCTTGGGCTACGTCTCGCTGCGCAACCGCATGGAGACCGACCAGGTGCTGGCCGTGGCCTATGAGTACACCTACGGTGGACGCACCTTCCAGGTGGGTGAGTTCGCCTCCGATATGAACGATGTGAACCAGGCGCTCTTCGTCAAGGCGCTCAAGAACACCAGCAACAACCCCCGTCAGGGCAACTGGAACCTGATGATGAAGAACGTCTACTATCTCGCCTCTTCGGTAGAGAAGGAGAAGTTCCGTCTCGATGTGAAGTTCCAAAGCGACACGGCCGGTGTCTACCTCACCTACCTGCCCGAGGTGCAAGTGAAGGACCAACCCATCATCCGTGTGCTCGGTGCCGACCGTCTGGACAACAACAACAAGCCACATCCTAACGGCTACTTCGACTTCGTGGAAGGCTACACCGTGAGCGACGGCCGCGTGTTCCTGCCTGAGGCCGAGCCCTTCGGCCGCTATCTCTATAATTACTTGGTCGGCAAGGGCGTGAAGGAAGAGCAGGCACGCAAGTATGCTTTCACCGAGCTCTACGACTCCACCAAGACCGTGGCTAAGCAGATAGCCGAGAAGGACAAGTATGTGCTCATGGGACAGTTCCGTGGTACATCGGCCAATGTCATCTCCATCGGCGAGGGCAATGTGCCCCAAGGCTCCGTCGTGGTGACGGCCGGCGGTGTCACCCTCACCGAGGGCACCGACTACACCGTGGACTACAGTGCCGGTGAGGTGACCATCATCAACCAGAGCATCATCGATGCCGGAACCTCGGTCAACGTGTCGCTGGAGAGCAACACCGACTATGCCCAGGAGCGCAAGACCATGTTCGGCATGAACTGGGAGTACGACTTCTCGAAGAATTTCCAGATTAGCGGTACTATTCAGCACCTCACCGAGCAGTCGCTCACCAACAAGGTGGCCATGGGCTCCGAGCCACTGAACAACACCCTGTGGGGCTTTAACCTCAACTACAAGAAGGAGAGCCAGTGGCTCACTAATCTGCTCGACAAGGTGCCCTTCCTCCATGTCACGCAGCCCTCCAGCATCCAGTTCAATGCCGAGTTTGCCCAGCTCATTGCCGGACAGAGCCATGGCACGCAGGACAATGCCTCCTATATTGATGACTTTGAGGACGCCACCAACAAAATCGACATCTCGACTCCCAGCTCATGGATTATCTCCAGTGTACCCTCCATGTTCAGTGAGTCGTCCGACAAGACCACGCTTCGTAGCGGCTTCAACCGTTCGCTGCTGGCCTGGTACAACATCGACCCCCTCTTCACGCGGCGCAGCTCCTCGCTCACCCCGGGCCACATCAAGAGCGACCTCAACCAGCTCAGCAACCATTACGTGCGCGAGATACCCGTGCGTGAGCTTTATCCCAACCGTCAGCAGAGTTCCTACAGCGGTGCCACCGCCATGCTGTCCATACTCAATCTGGCCTACTATCCCAACGAGCGTGGTCCTTACAATTTCAATCCCGACCTCAACCAGGATGGAACCTTGCGCAATCCGGCCCGTCATTGGGGTGGTATGATGCGCAAGATTGATGCTTCCGACTTCGAGACGTCCAATGTGGAGTATGTGGAGTTCTGGATGCTCGACCCGTTTATCTATACCGAACGCAACGGCACTGCCAGCCAGTATGGCGGCGACTTCTATATCGACCTCGGTGAGGTGAGTGAAGACGTGCTCCACGACGGCAAGAAGTTCTACGAGAGCGGCATGCCCGTCGACGGTTCGCAGTCGTTCATCACCACCCAGTGGGGCAAAGTGCCTACGCAGGCCACCGTGACCTACGCCTTTGCCACGAGCAAGGGCGCAAGGGCCCTCCAGGATGTGGGCTTCAATGGTCTGACCGACGAAGAGGAGCGCAAGTTCGAAAGCTATCAGGACTTCCTGAAGCAGGTGCAGGGCAAGGTGAGTGCGGCTGTCTTCGACTCCATCATGAACGACCCTGCCAACGATGACTACCATTACTTCCGTGGCTCTGACTACGACCAGATGAAGGCCTCCATTCTGCGCCGCTATAAGTACATCAACAATCCCCAGGGGAACTCGCCCGACAGCGACACGCGCAATGAGAATTACGACACATCCTACAAGACTACACCCGACGTGGAGGACATCAACCAGGACTACACGCTCAACGAATACGAGAAATACTACCAGTATCACGTTTCTATCCGTCCGGAGGACATGCGCGTAGGACGTAACTTCATCGTCGACAAGCGCGTAGCCTCACCCAAGCTGCGCAACGACAGTACCGATCATGTGACCTGGTACCTCTTCCGCATCCCCGTTGACCAGTTCGAGCAGCGTTTCGGCTCCATCAGCGATTTCACCAGCATCCGCTTCATCCGAATGTTCCTCACCGGCTTCGAGAAGCCCATCGTGCTGCGCTTTGGCTCGCTCGATCTGGTGAGAGGCACATGGCGCATCTATGAGCAGAACCTCGACAATACCGCCTCGCAGACCGGCCACCTGTCGGCCACCTCGGTGAACATCGAGGAGAACAACGACAAGAGTCCTGTGAACTATGTGCTGCCGCCGGGCATCCGCCGTGAGCAGGACCCCTCGCAGCCTCAGCTGGTGGAGAGTAATGAGCAATCGCTTTCGATGAATGTCACCGGGCTCTCTACGGGTGAGTCGAAGGCCGTCTACAAGAACACGTCGCTTGACCTCAGACAGTATAAGCGCTTGCAGATGTTCGTGCATGCCAATACTACTGAGCCCAACACCACTAACCTGCAGGACGGCGACCTGGCTATGTTCATCCGCCTGGGCAGCGACTACAAGAGCAACTACTATGAGTACGAGATACCCCTTAAGCTCACACCGCCCCGCAACAACTACGACCGCTACAGTCTGGCCGACAGCAAGGCTGTATGGCCCGAGGACAACATGCTCGATGTGGCCCTGAGTATCTTCACCCAGCTGAAGAAGGACCGCAACAAGGCCCGCGCACAGGGACGTGCGTCCTACAACCGAGTGTTCTCGGCCTACGATGAGAACCATCCCGGCAACAAGGTGAGCATCATGGGCAACCCCACACTGGGCGAGGTGAAGACGATGGTGCTCGGCGTACGCAACCTCTCCAGCACCCAGAAGGACGGTGAGGTGTGGTTTAATGAACTCAGGCTCAAGGAATACAACAACAGTGGCGGATGGGCCGCTCAGGGAAATCTCAACGTGCAGCTCTCCGACTTCGGTACCGTCAACCTTCAGGGGCGCTACACGTCATCAGGATTCGGCGGACTTGAGGAAGGGGTGGAGCAGCGCTCCACTGACGACTACAAGACCTACAGTGTGACCACCAATCTGGAGTTGGGCAAGTTCTTTCCCGACAAGGCTAAAGTGAGCGCTCCGCTCTATTTCAGCGTGACCAAGGAGGAGACCCGGCCCAAATATAATCCGCTCGATACCGACATGCTCCTGTCCGACGCCTTGGAGAGCACGGCTAACCAGCATGAGCGCGACTCCATTGAGAGCATCGCGGTGACAAAGACAACAAACACCAATTTCGCACTCTCCAATGTGCGTGTAGGTATCAAGACCAAGCGTCACCCCATGCCCTATGACCCGGCTAACTTCTCGTTCTCCTACAGTCACAGTCACCGCTACACCAGTGGTGAGACCACCGTCTACGAGAAGGAGGACAACTGGCGGGGGGCGATGGACTACAGTTGGAGTCCCGTGTACAAGAGCTTCCAGCCCTTCAAGGGCATCAAGAATCGCTCCAAGTGGCTGGATCTGCTTAAGCGATTCGGCCTGAACTGGCTGCCACAGTCGGTGGGCTTCAATACGGATATGACCCGCAGCTACTATGAGCTGCAGGAGCGCGATATGGAGGATTTGGGAGGCGAGCGCCTGCCACTGACCTTCAGTCAGCAATTCCTCTGGAACCGTGAGTTCAATCTCAGATGGGATGTCACTCCCAACATTCACGCTAATTTCCAAAGTGCCACCCATGCTGAAATCGAGGAGCCCTATACGCCGGTGAACAAGGACCTCTATCCTACACATTATGAGGCCTGGAAGGATTCGGTATGGCAGAGTATCCGTCATTTTGGTACCCCGCTCGACTACAACCAGTCGTTCCAGCTCTCGTATCAGCTTCCCCTTAACCTCATCCCCATCTTCAACTGGGTGAATGTCGATGCCTCCTATAACTCCACCTACAGCTGGGTGCGCGGTTCCGACCTGGAGGACGGTACGTCGCTGGGCAATACCATCACGAGCAACCGCACGCTGAACATCAACGGCAACTTCAATCTGGAGCGCCTCTACAACAACATCCCCTTCCTGAAGAAGACCAATGAGCGGTTCAGCCGCAACAACTCGGCCAACATGGAGCGTATCAGGCAGCGCACGCAAATGCGCAACCCCCTGAAGCCTAAGGCGAGCGACAGAGATGCTAAGGTGCTGCAACAGCAGAAGGCGCTGCCGAAGAATAAGAAGAGTTTCGAGAAGGAGATTACGCTGCTGCCCGATACGGTGATTACGGTGAACCATGGCAAGAAAACCAAGCGCCTCATCGTGAGCGCCAAGACAGCCGATGGAAAGCCCTATAAGCTGAAGTTCCGTAAGCGTGACGACAATACGCTGCGTATTACCAATAAGGTGGATTCAGCGCTCCGACTCAAGATAACGGTCACTCCTAAGGACCCCCTCGACAATCAGAAGTGGTATCGCACGGCACAGAGCATTGCACGGGTGCTGATGATGGTGCGCTCGGTGAGCATGAGCTACCGCAATCAGTATGCCATGTCGCTGCCGGGCTTTATGCCTACTATCGGCGATGCCTTCGGACAGAAGCGGCGCGACGGCGTGCTCTCGCCCGGACTGGGATTTGCCTTCGGTACCGTGGGTGACAGCTATATTGACAAGGCACGCGAGAACGGATGGCTGCTGCAGAGCGATTCAGTGGCTACGCCGGCCACAACCAACAAGACCGAGGACTTGCAGCTCAGGATGGTGCTGGAACCCGTGCGCGACCTGAAGATTGACCTTAATGCGGCCCGCACGGTGACGACATCGAAGAGCATACAGTACATGTATGAGGGCAACCCGACCACACAGAGCGGCACCTTCACCATGACTACCCTGTCGCTGAAGAGTGCTTTCGAGGGTGTGGGCAATGCCAACAACGGCTTCAAGAGTAAGTCGTTCGAGAACTTCTGTCGCTCGATAGATGACTTCCATAGTAGGGTGGAGGCCCGCTATGCAGGCGCCACCTATCCGCAGGGCACTACGCTGGCAGGTCAGAAATATAATCCTGCCAATGGCGGTGTGAGCAAGTACAGTGCCGATGTAATGATTCCGGCCTTCCTTCACAGCTACACTGCTATGGGAGGGAGCTCGCTCGACATCTTCCCCTCTCTGAGCCGATTGCTGCCCAACTGGACCGTGCGCTACAGCGGACTCTCGCGACTGCCCTGGTTCCGTGATGTCTTCAAGAGCTTCAACATCAATCACAGCTATAAAAGCATTTTCGCCGTGGGAGCCTACAGTAGCTACAGTACCTTTGTGGAGCTGATGGGAGCAGGACTCGGTTTCATCACCGATGCCACCACCGGCAACCCTGTGCCCAGCTCCATGTACAATGTGTCTACTGTGAGCATCAATGAGGCCTTCGCGCCGCTGCTGGGTGTGGACATGACCTTCGACAACAATCTCACGGCCAAGCTGGAGTACCGCAGCACGCGCAGTCTGAATCTCTCGATGACAAGTGTACAAATCAATGAGGCTACCAGTCACGACTGGGTGATAGGGTTGGGATACAAGATTAACAACTTCAACATCTTTGCCGGCAACAACCGGCGGCAGGTGAAGGGCAGCAAGAAGACGGGCAACGATGCCAACCAAGCGCAGAATCATCAGCGCACGTCGCGACAGACGACGGGAGGCATCAATCACGATCTGAATCTCCGCCTGGACTTCAGCTTGAGGAAACAAGCCAACATCAGCCGCGATATTGCCTCGATGACCTCGGCAGCCTCCAGTGGCAACTCAGCCTTGAAGTTCAGCTTCTCGGCTGACTACACGCTGAGCCGGCTGCTGACGATGAGCTTCTACTACGACCGACAGTCGAACTCACCGCTGCTCTCGTCGTCGAGTTATCCCACCACCACACGGGATTTCGGACTGAGCATCAAGTTCTCGCTAACCCGCTAAGGCAATAGACTCTTAACCAATAAGACAAAAGATATGGAAACAAAGAAATTCAGGGCCGCTGTTGTCGGATATGGTAATATCGGCCATTACAGTGTACAGGCGCTCGAAGCAGCGCCCGACTTTGAAATCGCTGGCATCGTGCGCCGGCAAGGTGACAAGGATAAGCCTCTGGAGCTTACTCCCTACGAGGTGGTGGATGATATCGCAAAGCTGCATGATGTCGATGTGGCTATCTTGGCAACCCCTACGCGCAGCTGCCCGGAATACAGCAAGCGCATTGTGGAGCTCGGCATCAACACTGTGGACAGCTTCGACATCCATACCCGTATCCTCGACTATCGCCGGGAGCAGATGGAGCACTGTCTGAAGGCCGGACGCGTGAGTGTTATCGCTGCTGGTTGGGACCCGGGTTCGGACTCTATCGTCAGGGTGCTCATGCAAAGTCTGGCACCGAAGGGACTCACCTATACCAACTTCGGACCTGGAATGTCGATGGGACACAGTGTGTGCGTGAAGAGTAAGAAAGGGGTGAAGAACGCGCTCTCGGTGACCATTCCCAAGGGCGAGGGACTGCATCGCCGCATGGTCTACGTGGAGCTTGAAGATGGTGCATCGCTCGATGAGGTGACCGCTGAAATCAAGGCCGACCCTTATTTCTCGAATGATGAGACGCATGTGTTTGCCGTCAAGTCGGTTGACGAGGTCCAGGATATGGGGCATGGAGTCAACCTGGTGCGCAAGGGAGTGAGCGGTAAGACTCCTAACCAGCGGATGGAATTCGACATGAGCATCAATAACCCTGCACTCACCGGACAGGTGCTTGTCAATGTGGCTCGGGCCACGTTCCGACTGGCCCCAGGCTGCTACACGATGCCGGAAATTCCCGTTATCGACATGCTGCCACAGAGTCGCGAGGAGATTATTTCAACACTTGTGTAATAGGACGAATTGCGCAGGGGAGGTGCGTAACTATGCCCTACGTGGCCTCCGAGGCGCGGAATAACGTGATGATGCGAAAGAAAATGTTGTGCGCTGTTCTCATGGGACTGGGGCTCAGTATGGGATGGGTGGCCCTGACAAGTGCCTTCCCGGCTGATGACACGGTGACTAAGAACGGAGAATACACTGTGGTCAATACGACAGTGATAGGCAAGAATATCCGGGGATACAACGGCACCACACCAGTGAAAATCTTTGTGAAAAAGCATAAGGTGGTTAAGGTGGAAGCCTTGAAGAACAGGGAGACTCCCAATATCTTCAGTAAGGCTGAGGCTGTGTTGCGCCGATTCGAAGGCAAGAGCGTGAAGCAGGCACGGACGATGAATGTAGATGCCGTTACCGGTGCAACCTATTCTTCGACGGCCCTGATAAAGAATGTAAAAGAGGGACTGAAGAAGGTGAAGTAAAGCTTGTCAATGGCTATGCTGGAAGAAAAGCCAGGACCTAAATGGGGTTCTGGCTTTTCTCTTTACCGGCGGCAAGAGTGTCGAAGTCCACTTTCCATAGTGCCCCGTCAGCAAGCACATAGAGTAGATTGCCCTGAAGCATCATCTTG
>ONMG01000275.1 GCA_900318855.1 uncultured Prevotella sp. | reverse complement strand
TCATTCGGCGGCTTCTCGGTTTATTACCTCGCCGGACACCACGACAAGCGCTTTAAGTGCTTCATCGCGCACGACGGAGCCTTCAACCTCGAGTCGATGTATACCGACACCGAGGAGGCTTGGTTCTCCAACTGGGAATACGACGACGCCTACTGGAATAAAGACCAGACGTCCAACGCCAAGAAGACTTACGAGAATTCGCCCCACCGCTTTGTCGACAAGTGGGATACGCCAATCCTCTGCATTCACGGTGAGAAGGACTATCGCATCAACGCCAACCAGGGCATGGGCGCATTCAATGCCGCCCGCATGCGGGGTATTCCCGCAGAACTGCTCATCTTCCCCGATGAGAACCACTGGGTGCTCAAGCCTCAGAACGGCATTCTATGGCAGCGCACCTTCTTCAATTGGCTCGACCGCTGGCTGAAGAAATAAAACGGATAACAACAAGAAGAATTTATAATGGTAGAACAAATTAGAAAGAAACTGAATGACAGTGCGGCCATGAGATGGACCGCCCTCTGCATGGTGGCTTTTGTCATGCTTTGCGGTTATGTATTGACCGACGTCATGAACCCGCTGAAGCCGCTGCTTGAAAACGAACTCAACTGGACCAGCTCAGAGTTTGGTATCTTCACCAGCGCCTATGGATGGTTCAATGTATTCCTGCTGATGCTCATCTTCGGCGGTCTGATTCTTGACCGTATGGGCGTTCGCTTCACGGGTCTGGCCTCCAGCATCGTGATGGTCATCGGCTGCGCCATCAAATATGCAGCCATTGCCGGCTACATCGGCAACATGCACGATAAGATTGCAGGCATCCACACGATGGTGCTTTACGCCAGTCTCGGCTACGCCGTCTTCGGTGTGGGCGTAGAGACAGCCGGCATCACGGTGTCAAAGATTATCGTCAAATGGTTTAAGGGTAAGGAAATGGCCCTCGCCATGGGTATGGAGATGGCTACCGCCCGCATCGGCACTATGTTGGCCATGGCTATCACCGTGCCTATCGCCAACGCTTTCCACAGTGTATCGGCACCTATCCTGATGTGCCTCATTCTACTCTGCATCGGCTTCATCTCGATGTTCATCTACACATTCATGGACCGCAAGCTCGACGCACAGCTCGCCGAGGAGCAGGAGACTGAGGATCCGTTTAAGTTCTCTGACATCATCCCCATCATTTCGAACCGCGGCTTCTGGCTCATCGCCATTCTCTGCGTGCTGTTCTATTCCGCTGTATTCCCCTTCCTGAAATACGCCGCCGACCTCATGGTGCAGAAATACGGCGTTGACCCCGAGTTTGCCGGACTCATCCCGAGTCTGCTTCCGCTGGGTACGCTCTTCCTCACCCCGCTCTTCGGCTATGTGTATGACCGCATCGGCAAGGGTGCGACGATTATGATTATCGGCGCCTTCATGCTGATTTGCGTCCATGCCGTATTCGCTATTCCATTCATCAACAACTGGGTGGTCGCCGTCGTGCTCACCATCGTTCTCGGCATCGCTTTCTCCCTGGTACCCAGCGCCATGTGGCCCTCAGTACCAAAGATTATCCCCGAGAAGCAACTGGGTACCGCCTACTCGCTCATCTTCTGGGTGCAGAACTGGGGTCTGATGGGTGTGCCTTTGCTCATTGGCATCGTACTCGACAACTACTGCAAACTGCCCACAAAGGGCCTGCACACAGCCGTCGCCTACGACTATACCATCCCGATGCTGATTTTCACCAGCTTCGGTGTGCTCGCCCTCATCTTTGCCCTGTTGCTGAAGAGGGAAGACAAGAAGAAGCACTACGGTCTTGAGGACGCCAACATCAAGAAGTAAACCACTACAGCCATCTCTTTTCACCGCCGTCAAGCATGAAAGGAGGTGGCTTTTTCTATTTTCCTAATGAGCAGCAAACAACAGCGCTGGACCGTTTTCTTCACCGTTTCGGTCATTATGATGGCGGGCTACGTCTTCTGGGATGTCGTCTCACCAATCTCC
Organism: uncultured Prevotella sp.; assembly: GCA_900318855.1. Classification (GTDB taxonomy): domain Bacteria; phylum Bacteroidota; class Bacteroidia; order Bacteroidales; family Bacteroidaceae; genus Prevotella. Next base: position 2,562 of record ONMG01000275.1, on the reverse strand, counting down.
ACCCAGCTCAAGGCACCATTAGCTGAGGGCGGCTTAGGTTGGTCATCGGTTGAATACGGCTTCTATGCCGGCAGCTATTCCATCTTCAACATTTTCCTGCTAATGCTGTTTTTCGGCGGCATCATCCTCGATAAATGCGGCATCCGCATCACCGGCATGCTGGCCACAGGAGCCATGCTCGGTGGCGGGCTCATCAATCTCTATGCCCTGAGCAGCATCTCCCCCACCATCACGACCCACGTCTGGTTTACGCTGTTTGGGCTCATCCCTGAGACGCTGAAGCTGCAGGTGCTGGTTGCTTCATTAGGTTTCGCGCTCTTTGGCGTAGGCTGCGACATCACCGGCATCACGGTCTCTAAGATTATTACGAAGTGGTTCACGGGGCATGAGCTGGCTTCGGCCATGGGCATTCAGGTTGCAATGGCCCGCTTGGGTACGGCTTCGGCCCTCAGCTTCAGTCCATTGATTGCCCAACAGTTCGGCATCTCAGCTTCAGTGCTTGCCGGATGTGGCGTCTTGCTGTTTGCTTTCGTATTGTTCTTCTGCTATACTTTCGCCGACCGCAAGGCTGACGAGTCGGGCATCTTCCACCATGAAGGTGCCACTGCCGAAAGCGAGCAATTCCATTTCCGCGACTTCATCCACGTCATCAGCAACGCGAGCTTCTGGCTGATAGCCCTACTCTGCGTCTGCTACTACAGCAGCATCCGACCGTTTATGAAGTTTGCCACCGACCTGATGATCAATTCGTTCAACGTTGATGAGTCTGTGGCGGGTTGGCTGGTTTCCGCCATTCCCTACGGCACCATCGTACTCACGCCGCTCTTCGGAACCCTTTACGACCGCAAAGGGCATGGCGTATGGCTCATGCTCGGAGGCTGCATCGTACTTATGTTCAGCCACCTGGCGCTCACCTACCCCATCTCTCACTCCGCTGTCTATGCCCTCGCAGTGATGATGCTGATTGGCATTGCCTTCTCCATGGTGCCCGCCGCCCTATGGCCAAGCATTCCGAAATTGGTGCCGCTGAAGCAATTGGGCACTGCCTACAGCATTACCTACTTCATTCAGAATGTGGGTCTGATGACCGTGCCCATCTTCATTGGCAAAGTAATTGACAACCACACGGCCGCCAACGGCTCCGTTGACTATACGCAACCCATGCTCATCTTTGCCGCATTGGCATTGGCCGGCGCTGCTGCCGCGCTCTTGCTGTTGCTGCTCGATAAGAGGCATCACTGGGGACTTGAGGATAAAAACATTAAACGATAACAACTATGGCTGAACACAACGATTTAGGGAAATGGGGCGAGAACTACGCCGCAGAATACCTCATGAAGCAAGGATACATCATCATGGACCGCAACTGGCGCTATGGACGAAGCCTCAACGACCTCGACATCATCTGCAAAACGGAGGATTTGACCACCGTCGTCTTTGTGGAGGTTAAGACGCGAAGCCACGAGGAGCTGGTGAGACCAGAGGCTGCCATCGACCGGAAGAAAATCTTTCATATCGGGCGCGCAGCCGACCATTACGTCAAACTCTTCCACATCAACGAGCGGCTCCGCTTCGACATCATCACCATCATCGGTACCAAAGAAAGCAGCGATGTGAAGCTTAACCACATCGTCGACGCCTTCAGTCCGCTGCGTATATAACCGAATGCAGTGTCAAGTTTTTTGGTGTTTTTTTTAACATGGAGACGGCCGTGTAGCAAACCAAGACCGCCTTGGCTCCGAGAAACGCAATTCTGAGCGATTTTAGGAGAATCTTCATAATCTACTATCAATCAGCAGCATATACTATTTTACACTCAAAAGACGCTTACACAAGATGCTGAAAGGTGCGCGATAAGGTACTTATCGAGCTGCGATAGCTATGGTATCGCGTTGCGATCAGATAGCTATCCCGATGCGATTAGATAGCTATCCCGTTGCGATCAGATAGCTATCGCGATGCCATCAGATACCTATCGCAATTTGACGAGGTAAAAACGCTGCTTTCAGTGCCAATTTCTCGTATTTTCATCAGAAATTAGCCGCTCATTCATCGCTGGAAGATGCAAAAAAACGAACACGATTTTGTCAGCTAATTTCTTAGAATTTAACATATCAAGAACTATTCGATGATGGAATAGAAAAAGCCCCACCCGCTCCTAAAACAGGAATGGGTGGGGCTTATTTCATTTGAACTCAGTCTATACGAAAATATAACTCAGTCTATACGAACATAGGACTCAATCTATACAAATTGCTTTATCTCAGTCCGCGACCGTGGCAGTTCTTGAACTTCTTACCACTACCGCAGGGACAGGGATCGTTTGGACGCGGCATCTTCTCTCTGATGATGGGCTGGCGACGTGGCATCTGCTGACCTTCGCGGGTATCGCGAGAAGCAGCCTGACGCTGCGCTTCCTCAGCCTCATCAAAGTTGGCCTTCTGCTCGTGATAGCGCTGCTGATGTTCAACAGGAGCTGCCTCCTGCACAGGAGCCTGCTGCTGAAGCACGGGAATCTGACCGCGCATCAGGAAGCTGGCGATGCGGTTGTTCATGTCGTTG
>ONMG01000278.1 GCA_900318855.1 uncultured Prevotella sp. | reverse complement strand
CAAAGTGGGCGACGGCCATCTCTTCATTGCGATGAAGGGCACCGTGACCGACGGTCACAAATTCATACCAAAAGCTCTCGAGCTCGGTGCCAAAGCTGTCCTTTGCGAGGATATGCCCGAAAAGCGCTCAGAGGGAGTAACCTATATACAGGTGGCCTCCACTGAAGATGCCGCAGGCAAGGTGGCCACAATCTTCTATGGCGATCCCTCGCGCAAACTGAAACTTGTCGGGGTGACCGGTACCAACGGCAAGACCACCATCGCCACCTTATTATATAATATGTTCCGCAAAATGGGGCACAAGTGCGGACTCCTTTCAACCGTGTGCAACTACATCGAAGACGAAGCCATTCCCTCCGACCATACTACCCCCGACCCCATAGAGCTCAACGAGCTGCTGGGCAAGATGGTCGAAGCAGGATGTGAGTATGCCTTCATGGAATGCTCATCGCATGCTATTGCCCAAAAACGCATTGGCGGTCTAAAATTCACCGGTGGCATTTTCACCAACCTCACGCGCGACCATCTCGACTATCATAAGACTTTTGAAAACTACCGCAATGCCAAAAAGGCCTTCTTCGATGGTCTGCCCAAAAGTGCCTTTGCCATTACCAATGCCGACGACAAGAATGGCATGATTATGGTGCAGAACACTAAAGCCACTGTGAAGACTTACTCCATCAGGAGTATGGCCGACTTCCGCGCTCGAATTCTGGAATGTCACTTCGAGGGCATGGTGCTCGATATTGACGGCCATGAGGTAGGTGTGCAATTCATCGGCAAATTCAATGTAAGCAATCTGCTGGCAGTCTACGCCGCAGCCCGCATGCTTGGCAAGGAACCCGAAGACATCCTGGTGGTGATGAGTACGCTGCATAGTGTCAACGGACGCATGGATCCCATCCGCTCGCCGAAGGGATTCACTGCTGTTGTCGACTACGCGCATACACCGGACGCTCTGGAGAATGTTCTCAGTGCCATCCACGAAGTGCTCAACGGCAAAGGGCAAGTCATCACGGTCTGTGGAGCCGGAGGCAACCGCGACAAAGGCAAGCGTCCGCTTATGGCTCAGGAGGCTGTAAGACAGAGCGACAAAGTGATTATCACCAGCGACAACCCCCGATTTGAGGACCCACAGGCCATCATTAACGACATGCTTGCAGGACTCAATGCCCAGCAAATGAAAAAAGTGATAAGCATCGCCGACCGAAAGGAAGCCATCCGCACAGCCTGCATGATGGCTCAAAAAGGCGACGTGGTGCTCGTTGCCGGTAAAGGGCATGAGAACTATCAGGAAATAAAAGGGGTAAAGCACCACTTCGACGACCACGAAGTGCTGCGCGACATCTTCAAAGAGTGACTTCTACCCATCCGGAGGAGGAGCCCAGCCAGACTCCTCCCACCTTAAATATATAACGTATGCTTTACTATCTTTTCCGATTCCTCGAACAGTACGGAATCTCAGGCTCCCGAATGTGGGGCTACATTTCATTTAGAGCACTGCTGGCTCTGATACTCTCGCTTGTCATCTCAGCATGGTTCGGCGAGAGATTCATTAAATTCCTTAAGAGCAAGCAGATAACAGAGACACAGCGCGATGCCTCTATCGATCCATTCGGTGTAAAGAAAATAGGTGTTCCCTCAATGGGAGGCATCATCATCATCACTGCCATACTGATACCCGTTCTATTGTTAGGCAGGCTGAGAAACATCTATCTCATCCTGATGATAATCACCACGGTATGGCTGGGAGCCCTTGGAGGGATGGATGACTTCATCAAAATCTTCCGGCGAAACAAGGAGGGCCTCAAGGGCAAATATAAGATAATAGGTCAAGTGAGTATAGGCCTTATCGTAGGCCTCGTTCTTTGGTCCTCACCCGACGTGAAGATGAACGAGAACCTGGCTATTGAGCGGCAGGGACAAGTCACAGTCATCAAACATCGCTCAGAAGCCAGGAAATCGCTCAAGACTACCATTCCCTTTGTCAAGGGGCACAACCTTGACTACTCACGAATCATGTCGTTCTGTGGCAAATACAAGACCGCGGCCGGATGGATACTCTTTGTCATCATGACCATTCTGGTTGTAACGGCAGTCTCGAATGGAGCCAATCTCAACGACGGCATGGATGGCATGTGTGCGGGCAACTCAGCCATCATCGGCGTAGCACTGGGCATACTGGCCTACGTGAGTTCCCACATCCAGTTTGCCTCCTACCTCAATATCATGTATATTCCCGGGTCGCAAGAGCTCGTGGTCTTTATGAGTGCCTTTGTAGGTGCCCTCATAGGCTTCCTGTGGTATAATGCCTACCCTGCCCAAGTGTTTATGGGCGACACAGGCTCACTCACCATCGGTGGCATTATCGGCGTATGTGCCGTCATCATCCATAAGGAGCTACTGTTGCCCATTCTTTGCGGCATTTTCTTCGTCGAAAGCCTCAGCGTCATCATGCAGGTGTGGTACTACAAGTTAGGCAAGCGCCATGGCATAAAGCAGCGCATCTTCAAGCGCACTCCTATCCACGACAACTTCCGGACACAGGACAGCCAGCTCGACCCGGAGTGCAAATATCTCATTAAAAAGCCACACAAGGCCGTGCATGAGGCAAAGATAACCATTCGCTTTTGGATCGTTACCATCATTCTCGCCGCACTGACCATCATCACATTAAAGATTAGGTAATTTCATTAAGGATATGAAAAGGATTGTTGTTTTAGGGGCCGGCGAGAGTGGTGCCGGCGCAGCCGTACTGGCCAAGAAAGAAGGTTTCGAGGTCTTCGTCTCCGACACGTCTGCCATCAAGGATAAATATAAGGACATGCTCAATGCCCATGGTATCGAATGGGAGGAAGGCCATCACACCGAAGACAAGGTTCTCTCGGCCGATGAAGTGATTAAAAGTCCGGGGATTCCCAATGAAGCCCCAATGATAAAAAAGCTGATAGCCCAAGGCACACACATCATCAGCGAGATTGAGTTTGCTGGTCGCTACACCAACTCCAAGATGGTGTGCATCACAGGAAGCAATGGCAAGACTACAACGACATCGCTAATCTACCATATCTTTAAGGCCGCAGGCTATGATGTGGGCCTCGCAGGCAACATCGGAAGAAGTCTTGCGCTGCAGGTGGCCGAGGATCCACACGAATACTATGTTATTGAGCTCAGCAGCTTCCAGCTCGACAACATGTATAACTTCCGTGCCAACATAGCCATACTGCTCAACATCACCCCCGACCACCTCGACCGCTACGAATTCAAGTTCGAGAATTATGCTGCCGCAAAAATGCGTATTGTGCAGAATCAAACGGCCGACGACAGCTTTATCTACTGGAATGATGATCCCGTAATCAAGCGCGAGCTCGAGAGGTATGACATCAAGGCCATCCAGTACCCGTTCTCCGAACTCAAAGAGAAAGGCTCTATTGCCTACATCGAGGAAGGACAGTACAAGATAGAAAAGCCCACCCCTTTCAACATGGAACAGGAAGAGCTGGCACTCACCGGGAAGCATAACATCTACGACTCACTGGCCGCAGGAATAGCCTCCAACATAGCAGGCATCGACAAGGAAGTGATTCGCAAGAGTCTTGGCGACTTTCCCGGAGTAGAGCATCGTCTTGAGAAGGTATGCAAGGTGAGAGGCGTACAATACATCAACGATTCCAAAGCCACAAACGTGGATGCTTGTTGGTATGCGCTTGAGAGCATGACTCAGCCTACCATTCTTATCCTCGGTGGCAAGGACAAAGGCAATGATTACAACCACATCAAGGACCTGGTGAAGAAAAAATGCGTGGGTCTCGTCTACCTCGGAGCCGACAACACCAAGCTCCACAACTTTTTCGACCCCATGGGACTCCCGGTGCGCGACACCCACAGCATGAAGGACTGCGTGAAAGCCTGCTACAAAATGGCACAACCCGGACAGACCGTACTGCTAAGCCCTTGCTGTGCCAGCTTCGACCTCTTCAAGAACATGGAAGACAGAGGCACTCAGTTCAAGGAACTCGTACGCAAACTTTAATATCAAGGTAACTAAAAGAAGGAAGACGACATGAGCCATAGCCTGGGAAATATATTCAAGGGCGACAAAGTGATATGGATGGTATTCTTTATCCTTTGTATCATTAGTGTCGTGGAGGTTTTTTCAGCCTCCTCAGAACTTACATACAAGGGAGGGAACTACCTCGCACCTGCCATGAAGCACGTGGGAATACTTCTGGGAGGTATCTTTTGCATGCTATGCACAATCCAACTGAAATGCAAATACTTCAAGGCTTTTGCATACCCACTGCTCATATTTTCGGTAATTACACTTATCATCGTCTACCTTACAGGACAGTCGACGAATGGCGCATCACGCTGGATAAGCATCCTTGGCATTCAGTTCCAACCCTCGGAGGTTGCTAAGGGCACCATGGTTCTTATCACAGCCCAGATTCTTAGTGCCATGCAGACTCCAACCGGTTGCGACCGCCATGCATTCAACTACATCCTGATTGTGGGTCTCTTCATCGTTCCCCTCATCATGCTGGAAAATCTTTCTACAGCAGTCTTGCTGTGTCTGGTTATCTGGCTGATGATGATCATCGGTAGAGTGCCTACCAAACAGTGGGGAGGTGCTGCCAGCATCGTTGTACTTCTGGCTGCTGTGGCTGTCATCTTCTGTTTTGCAGTAGGTGGGGACGAAAGCGAAGAGAGCCCCAAAAAGAATCTTACAGAAAAAGTCGACCAGGGCACTAATTCCACTGACGAGAAGGATGAAGGCGGCATTACCGGAGGTATCTTTCATAGAGCTACAACATGGAAGAACCGAATGCTGAAATTCGTCAACAACAAGAATATCCCGCCCGAGCAAGTGGACCTCGATAAAGACGCACAGGTAGCTCATGCCAATATTGCCATAGCCTCGTCGAATATCATCGGCAAGGGACCGGGCAACTCCGTTGAGCGCGACTTCCTGGCACAAGCCTTCAGCGATTTCATCTATGCTATCATCATCGAGGAGATGGGCATCGAAGGCGCCTTCGTAGTAGCCTTGCTCTATATCATCTTATTATTCCGCACGGGCAGGATAGCAAGCAGGTGTGAAAACAACTTCCCAGCCTTTCTGGCGTTGGGGCTTGCTTTGCTGTTGGTCATTCAGGCACTGTTCAATATGAGTGTGGCTGTGGGGATTGTTCCCGTGACGGGTCAGCCACTGCCTCTCATCAGCAAAGGAGGTACCTCAACCCTCATCAACTGCATCTACGTGGGGGTTATCCTGAGCGTCAGCCGAACAGCCAAGAAACGCGTCACAACACAGGATGATAACAAGAATAAAGTGGCTGCTGCCTCAAGAAATTGAATACCGCATACAAAATAGAACAAATAATTAGCTAAAGACAAAAAAATATAGTACTTTTGCCTAATAAAGATAGAGTGTAATGGACAATGAACTGAGAATCATCATCAGCGGAGGTGGCACAGGGGGGCATATCTTCCCTGCAATCTCTATTGCCAATGCCATCAAAGCCAAGCGCCCGAATGCCAAGATATTGTTTGTTGGTGCCTTGGGGCGCATGGAAATGACACGAGTGCCTGCAGCGGGCTACGAAATCAAAGGGCTTCCGATATGCGGCTTCGACAGGAAACATCTGCTGAAGAATTTCGTCGTACTCTGTAAGATTCTGCGCAGCGAGCACCTGGCTAAGAAGATAGTACGCTCCTTTAAGCCAATGGTCGCCGTAGGAGTGGGTGGCTACGCCAGTGGCCCCACACTGAACGTTTGCGCATCAGAGGGCATACCTTGTGTCATCCAAGAGCAGAACTCCTATGCTGGTGTCACCAATAAGATGCTGGCAAAAAAGGCTACAAAGATATGTGTGGCCTACGAAGGTATGGAGCGCTTCTTCCCGAAAGATAAGATTGTGATGACGGGTAACCCCGTAAGACAGAATGTACTCAGCACCTCTTTGACGAAAGAAGAAGCAAGAAAGACCTTCGGCCTCGACCCGAATAAAAAAACCATATTGCTGGTAGGAGGCAGCCTGGGTGCCAGAACCATCAATGATAGTGTTCTCCAGCATCTTAACCTCGTGGAAGAAAGCGGTGTACAGTTCATCTGGCAAACCGGAAAGTTCTATAATGCTGCCATTATGGAACAGTTGGGACAGCATAAAACGCTGCCTATGCTGAAGATAACCGATTTCATAAGTGACATGGGTGCAGCCTACAAAGCTGCTGATTTGGTTATCAGTCGTGCGGGGGCAAGTAGCATTTCTGAGTTCTGCCTCATTGGCAAGCCCGTCATCCTCGTGCCCAGCCCCAATGTAGCTGAAGACCATCAGACAAAGAATGCCATGGCCTTGGTTAACAAGGACGCTGCAGTATATGTGAAAGATGCCGACGCGCCATCCACCTTATTGCGACGGGCAATTGAAATCGTGAACGACGATGCTAAACTGCAATCGCTCAGCAAGAACATCAGTGCCTTGGGACTGAAAGACTCGGCCAACAATATTGCCGAAATAGTGATTAAACTGGCTACAAGCGAAAAAGCGTAACCGTATATAGACTATTGAAAAATATGGAACTAAAGGATATCAAAGCTGTTTATTTTATTGGAGCCGGAGGCATTGGCATGAGTGCCATTGCACGCTTCTTCATCCACAGAGGACTTGTCGTAGCCGGTTATGACCGTACTCCATCCGAACTGACAAAACAACTCGAAAAGGAAGGAATGCTCATCCATTATGAGGAAAATATCGAAGACATTCCACATGCCTGTCGCGACAACAAATCTTGCCTCGTGGTCTACACACCAGCCATCCCCAGCACCCATAAAGAACTGCAATGGTTCTCCCAGAACGATTTCGATATTGAGAAACGTGCACAAGTGCTTGGCACATTGACACGCAGTCATAAGGGACTTTGCGTGGCTGGTACGCATGGGAAAACCACCACATCCACCATGTGCGCCCATATCATGCACCAAAGCCACGTCGACTGCAATGCTTTTCTCGGCGGCATCTCCAAGAACTATGGAACCAACTACATACTGTCCGACAACAGTGATTTTGTGGTTATCGAGGCTGATGAATTCGACCGTAGCTTCCACTGGCTCCGGCCATGGATGAGTGTCATTACCGCTACAGATGCCGATCATTTGGACATCTATGGTACCAAAGAGGCTTATCTGGAGTCATTCCGCCACTATACGACACTTATTCAGCCTGGAGGCGCGCTCATCATCCATCTCGGACTTGAGATGCAGCCCAACGTACAGGAAGGCGTGAAAACCTACACTTACAGCCGTGACAAAGGTGATTTTCATGCGGAGAATATAGTCATCGACAATGGAAAGATTACTTTCGACTTCATCTCTCCAGTCGAGAACATCACCGGAATAGAATTAGGGCAACCTATTCCTATCAATATCGAAAATGGAGTTGCTGCTATGGCATTGGCACAACTCAACGGTTGCACTGCCGAAGAGATAAAGTATGGCATGCGTACCTATCATGGGGTAGAACGTCGGTTTGACTTCAAGATCAACACCGACAAGCTCGTATTCCTATCCGACTATGCACACCATCCAAAAGAGATCCTCCAAAGTGGCAAGAGCCTGCGCGAACTTTACAAGAACCGTAAGCTCACGGCTATCTTTCAGCCGCATCTCTACACCCGTACAAGAGATTTCTATAAGGATTTTGCCGAGGCACTCAGCCACTTCGACGAAGTGATACTCTGTGATATCTATCCAGCACGCGAACAGCCTATCCCCGGAGTGACTAGCAAGCTCATATACGACAACCTCAAACCTGGCGTAGAGAAGAGCATGATACACAAAGAAGACGTGCTCGATCTAGTAAAGAACCGCGATTTCGATGTGCTCATCGTACTTGGAGCAGGCGATTTGGACAACTATGTGCCACAAATGACCAAGTTACTGGAAAGAAAATTGCATGATTAAGTGGAAGAAATTAGCTCTTGCCACAGCCGACTTCCTTTTAGGAGGATATCTCGTGGTTGCATTCACGGCCTTCAACAAGCCCGATGAATCAGCGAAGCTATGCACTAAAGTGTCGATAAACATCGCTGACGACAATACCAACGGGTTCATCTCCGCACAGGAAATCAAAAACCGGTTGCAGGCTGCCAAGCTCTATCCACTCAACCGTCCTCTACGCTATGCGGACACACGCCGCATAGAAGAAATGCTCAAGAGCAGCCCCTTCGTAAAGACTGCACAATGCTATAAGACACAAGACGGAGAAATCAATATAAGCATCACGCAGATGATGCCCGTCATTAGAATCAAGGCTGATAACGGCGACGATTACTATATCGACGACAAGAACACCATCATGCCCAATGCCCACTATGCCAACGATATTATCATTGCCACAGGCAACATCAATAAGTGGTACGCTACTCGTTGCCTTTCACCGATGGCCAAAACCATCCAGAGCAACGAACTTTGGCGAAAGGGTATCGTACAAGTCAATATACTCCCGGACAGAGGAGTAGAATTGGTGCCAAGAGTCGGCGATCATGCAGTATACATCGGACTTTTGCCTACTGAAGGCAAACCAGCAGAGCGCGACACCCTGATTGCAGATTTTGTCAGAAAGAAGCTGGACCGACTGGAGAAATTCTACAAGTACGGGCTATCGCAGGCTGGATGGAACAAGTATTCCTACATCAATCTGGAGTTCGATAATCAAATTATCTGCAAGAAGAGGAACTACAAGAAAGAAGATAACAACGAAACCGAATAAAGGACAAGAGTATATGCCAAAGGAATTTATAGTAGCCATAGAACTCGGCTCATCGAAGATTACGGGTATCGCAGGAAAGAAGAACCTGGACGGTAGCATCACTGTATTGGCAGTAGTTACCGAGAATTCTACGTCGTGTATTCGCAAAGGCGTAGTATATAACATTGATAAGACCGTACAGTGCCTCACCACCATCATGAAACGGTTGGAAAGCATACTCAAGACGAAGATTGTGCATGTGTACGTGGGTGTCGGGGGACAAAGTATCCGCAGCATTAAAAATGTCATTGTAAAGGAGTTCAACGACGAGACCATCGTCGACCAGTCAATGATAAATGAGCTGATGGACACTAACAGGAGCATGACTTATCCCGATTTGGAAATTCTCGACCTGGCGACACAAGAATACAAAGTCGATGCACAATATCAAATCGACCCGATTGGTATCCAGTGTAAACGTTTAGAAGGGCACTTCCTCAACATCCTTTGGCATAGCACCTATTACAAGAGCCTCAACAAATGCTTTGACAAGGCAGGTATTGCCATTGCTGAAATGTATTTGGCACCACTCGCATTGGCCGACAGCATCCTCTCGGAAAACGAGAAACGCTCTGGATGTGTATTAGTCGATTTGGGTGCTGACACCACTACGGTATCAGTCTATTACAAAAACATCCTCCGCCATTTAGCCGTTATTCCATTGGGTGGAAACAACATCACCAAGGACATTGCATCGCTGCAAATAGAAGAGAGTGAGGCCGAGAAAATGAAACTCAAATATGGCAGCGCCTTCACCGACAACAGCGACATCGACAGCACGCTGATGCTCCCTCTCGATGCCGACCGGCAAGTGCCTTCCAGCAAATTTATCGAGATTGTTGAAGCACGCGTTCAGGAAATCATAGAGAACGTGTGCAACCAAGTACCCTCAGAATACGACGGAAAACTCCTTGGCGGCATTATCCTGACTGGCGGAGGCTCCAAGATGAAGAACATAGAGCGTGCATTCCGTATTTACACGCACATAGAAAAGGTGAGAATTGCTAAGTTCGTCACACAGACCATCAAGTCGAGCGATGCGAAAATCAATGCGCACGACGGTACAATGAACACCGTATTAGGATTATTGGCTAAAGGCGACATGAACTGTGCCGGCGAAGAAATAACAGGCAGTCTCTTTGACAGCGGTACTCAGAAGCCTACCACCGCCGACATACATGCCAACCCACGTCCTATCACTGAAACGAGCGGGCGGGGCATTGTTCAGACGGAAGCTGAAAAGAAGGCTGATGAGGAAGCCAGGAAGAAGGCCGCAGAGGAAGCGGCTGAAAAGGCAAGGAAGCAGAAGGAGGCTGAAGAGGAGGAAAAGCGCCGCAAGGAGAACTCTCCTTTCAACAAACTGTTCCGCAACGTAAAGAAGCTCTTGAATACCATCACTCAGGAAGAAGAGTGATTTATCCACATTTGCAATCATAAGACATTAGCATTATGCCAAACAATAATATTTTACGTTTCGAAGACCCTATCAAGGAAAAAAGTATCATTAAGGTCATAGGAGTGGGCGGAGGAGGAGGTAACGCCGTCAACCACATGTATCGCGAGGGCATACATGATGTTTCCTTTGTAGTATGCAACCTTGACGCCCAAGCACTCAACGATTCACCGGTACCCGTGCATTTACAATTGGGCAAAGAAGGACTGGGAGCTGGCAACAAACCGGAAAAGGCAAAAAAGGCTGCCGAGGAAACGGCTGACGACATCAAAGAAATGCTCAACGACGGCACCAAGATGACCTTCATCACTGCTGGCATGGGTGGCGGCACTGGTACAGGAGCTGCGCCTGTAATTGCCAGGATATCGAAGGAATTAGGTATACTCACCGTGGGCATCGTAACGATTCCATTCCGCTTCGAAGGCGACAAGAAGATCGACCAAGCTCTTGATGGAGTGGAAGAGATGTCAAAGCATGTCGACGCGTTGCTCGTTATCAACAACGAACGGCTTCGCGAGATCTATCCTGAGCTGACAGTACTCGACGCATTCGGAAAGGCCGACGACACACTAAGCGTGGCCGCCAAGAGCATAGCCGAAATCATCACCAATCACGGACTCATCAACCTCGACTTCAATGATGTAAAAACAGTTCTGAAAGATGGAGGCGTAGCCATCATGAGCACAGGATACGGTGAGGGAGAAGGAAGAGTGAAAAAAGCTATCGAGGACGCTCTCAATTCACCGCTTCTTAACGACAACGACATCTTCAACTCAAAGAAGATTCTGCTCAGCATCAACTTCTGTAACGAAAAGAACGAGAATGGTGGGCTGATGATGGAGGAGATGAACGATGTAAACGATTTTATGGCCAAATTTGGCAACGACTTCGAAATCAAGTGGGGCATCGCCATTGATCCCGACTTAGGTAAGAAGGTAAAAGTCACTATCCTGGCCACAGGTTTCGGCATCCGGGATGTCGACGGAATGGACTCACATTTAGGTAAGAAGCGCAGTCAGGAAGACGAGGAGGAAGTGGAAGCTGCCGCCGAGCGTGACACTCGCCGACAAAAATACTATGGTACCGAAATCGGGAGCACACAGCGTAAGCGCCGTCCACATATCTTCTTGTTCCGTCCGGAGGATCTCAACAACGAGGATGTCATCCTCGCCGTTGAGAACACTCCTACCTACAAACGTTCGAGGCAGAAACTGCAGGAGATCAAGAACATGGCAATGGGAGACACTCCCAAATCCGAAGACACCGACAAGGGAGCAACTCCAGGCGTAATATCCTTTGCTTAAGAAACAATCAATCAGTGGGCATAAGCTTCTTCTGCGAGGCCCACACATAATATCTTTTCAATATGTCACTATTTGATACTGTCAACGAAGACATTAAGAGCGCAATGAAGGCACGCGACAAAGTGAAACTGATGACGTTGCGCAACATCAAGAAAGTGTTTCTCGAGGCTAAAACAGCACCGGGTGCCAACGACACCTTAGATGATGCCCAGGCCCTAAAGATACTGCAAAAACTGGCAAAGCAAGGGCGTGAGTCGGCGGCCACCTACCAGCAAGCCAACCGCCAGGACCTTGCCAATGAGGAAATGGCACAAGTAGATGTAATAGAGGCCTATCTGCCTAAGCAGCTCTCCGAAACAGAGATTGAAGCTAAAGTAAAGGAAGTGATTGCTGATACGGGGGCTCAAGGAATGAAAGACATGGGCAAGGTGATGGGAACTGCCAACAAGCTGATGGCAGGCCAGGCCGACGGCAAGGTTATTGCAACCATCGTAAAGCGACTTCTTCAGGCATAGTTCGCTGAAGCCAGCAAACTCACAGCAAGGCATCCTCATCAAGGAGAGTGCCTTGCTTTTTACTTAATCGCTCTCACACCCTATTTGACGCTCAGAAACGCATCGTTATTGAACCGCAAGACTCCTCCTACGATCTTAGCCTCATTTCAACCAGGAGCTCGGAGTCTCTGAAGACAAGCTACCAATGTTCCGCACTACTACAAAATGGCTGAATGTACCAGAGCACCTCAGTCAAACACCTGTCTTAATACCTCAAGCGATCTCAGTTCGGGAAACTCGGGCAAGTGAATGCGATAATACAGAAGAATAATATCCAGACATCTGTTGCGCTCATCATGCGAGAAACGGAAGAATCGCATGTTGTCGAAATTAATTCGCATGATATTCAACATACGCGCAGCATCGTCAACAT
>ONMG01000034.1 GCA_900318855.1 uncultured Prevotella sp. | reverse complement strand
TTTTCTTTGTTGTTCCTTTCGTTTGCACTATCTTTGAGCAGACGCTCGAAGATAGGCTGCACTCAGGAGTATCAAAGAAAAAGTGTTCCTTTTTCTTTGTTGTTCCTTTCGTTTGCACTATCTTTGAGCAGACGCTCGAAGATAGGCTGCATTCAGGAGTATCAAAGAAAAAGTGGTCCTTTTTCTTTGTTGTTCCTTTCGTTTGCACTATCTTTGAGCTGACGCTCGAAGATAGGCTGCACTCAGGAGTATCAAAGAAAAAGTGATCCTTTTTCTTTGCTGTTCCTTTCGTTTGCACTATCTTTGCCGCGTCAAAGTTCAATATAGAAGAAATGAAAAAGAACATGCTTACTATTATGGCCCTCGTCTGCCTGTTGACAGCTCCCGTGGCCGAAGCCGTTGCTGAGAACGCCGGCTACGTGACAACAGAAATGGCCGGGAAGACGGTCAAGAAGAAAACGACAAAGAAGAAGGCCACAAAGAAGACAACTACTGCCAAGAAAGCCGTTGCTACTACGCCGGCTACAGCAGCTGCCGCCATTGAGACGACTACAGAGACGGCCACTCCATCCACGGGCACAACGACACTGGGGAGTGTTCTCGGGGGCATCCTCGGAGCTGCTACCGGTAATGCTTCAGGCAATATTATCTCGGGTCTCACCTCAATCTTCGACTCCAACAAGCAAGCTTCGGCCAGCGATCTTGTGGGCACATGGACTTACACTGAGCCTGCCGTGGTTTTCGAGAGCAACAATGCCTTGAAGAACATCGGTGGTAAGGTGGCTTCGGCTACCATTGAGAAGCAACTCCAAACACAGTTCTCGAAACTCGGCATCAGGAAAGGAGCCATGAAGATGACCTTCGACAAGGACGGGAACTTCACGCAGGTGGTTGGCGGCAAGACGCTGAGTGGCACCTACACGATTAAGTCTAAGCAGGTGGTACTCACCTATGCAGGAGGTGTTCAGCAACTCATCGGCACCACACAGGTCGAAGGCAGCGACCTGCTCATTGTCATGAACGCCAGCAAACTCCTCAAATATGCCAATGCCATTGGCTCGCTCACTGGCAACTCCTTACTGAAGACTGCAGGCAGCTTGCTCAGCTCTATGGACGGTATGCTTGTAGGACTGAAACTGAACAAGTAGGCCGACAAGCATCTCGCCTCAAACCCCTCCCTGACCATACTGCCGTCAGGGAGGGGTTCCCGACAGAAAGACTTCAAGAGAACAAGGAAACAAATATTTCCCGCTCTGCTTATAAGTAACTGCTATTCTTTCGTATTTGTAATTCGCAGGCATTAGAGTTCCTTTAAAAATGCGGCAGACCTTGATTTGTATGGAAGCACTAGCATAGGCTCCGATAATGGAACCAGCAATAACAGGAACAAAACACGCTAATTCTACACTCAGGTCCGTATACGTCAGCGGATTATTCTGGCAACAACTGTAACGGTTGAAGTTCTGACTGTAGCCGGCATCTGTCATAGTTGTCAGGGCTGAGAAAACGGCCGAGAACGGGGTCATACAGATATCCGTTACTTCCCAGCATCGCGACAGTGACCGTTGGTTCCTATTTATAATTTACACATGAGAGCATGAGAGTGCTGCGTGCATACTGCAATGTGGGTTAGGCTCCGCGCTCCGAATGGAGCTATGGTTCTGAAGTGACGGGATGGCCTTACGAGCAAGCTCGACGGTGCCCCCATCACTTCTGTCCCACACCAAAGGTGCTAAGCCTGCGCAAGACCATTTTCCTTCACCTTTATCTTCGCACCTCAACCTGCTAAAAATACTTTGCAGTGATTTAGGGTGACGCATTGACAAATGCAGGAAGAAGAATCAAGATAACCCTTCCCGCGTCAGCGTTTTGGTAAATAATCGCTGATATTTTCAGGCTAGCCTGTCAATATCAGTCTTTGTTTGTTGACTGGTTGGCGCTTCCTCTCCCTAATGCTTTTCTATCTTGAAGTTATATGCTCCGCTTCCCACTGTGAGCAGTGTCTCGTCTCCATGGTGACTGATGGAGATGACGCCCTTGGCTTGCTTGATGGATACACCATAATCGGTGATACTGTCGGCTGTTGTGGTGGGCAGGACGACATCAGCCTTAGAATTGGCGGGTACTAATACTTCCATCGAATAGCTGTCGGCTGTTTTCTTCCAGTTGCACTCCGCCGTGCCGTAGGGGGTTGTGTAGGTGGTGCGGGCTTCGCTGATGTCGCCCACAGCCTGCGGGTCGAAGATGAGGTGGCGATAGCCGGTGGACTGCGGAGCTTGGCGTATTCCTCCTAAGGAGCCGAAGAGCCATTCCATGAGATGACCGAGCATGAGATGGTTGTTTGAACAGAAACCATAGGCCTGCCACGATTCTGTTAGAGCGGTGGCTCCATGGGCCAGTTGCCATCCATATCCCGGCACGTCGTAGCGGCTGTTCATGTCGAATACCACGTCGGATCGGCCATATCGGGCCAGGGTCTGAAGCACATATCGGTAGCCAATGTCACCGGCGGTGAGTGCATTCCCTCGTTGACGAATATCGTCGACGAGATGTTGGAGCACAGTCTCTGCATCGGTGCTGTCGACGAGTCCTACATAGAGGGGCATGGCGTTGGCGGTTTGACTGTTGCGATCGATGATGCCTTTGTCGCGGTGGAAGTATTTCGTCTGGAAAGCCCGTTTCACTTCCCTCCCCAGACTGTCATATCGGATTTTGTCGGCCGTCTTCCCGAGTAGGGCGGCTGTCTGTTTCATCACTTGGATGTCGGAATAGTAGATAGCCGTAGCCGTCACTCCGTAAGAGGTGAGCTGGGAATAGCCCGGTGCCGACGGTCCAATGTCGCACCAGTCGCCCAGTCCATAGCTCACAATACCTCTGTCGGAACGCTTCCCGAGATAATCCACATAGCGCTGCATAGCCTTGTAATAAGTGGAGAGCAGACGGCTGTCACCGTAGGTGAGATAGTAGTACCAGGGGCAGAGGATAAAGGCGCTGCCCCATTCCGGAGAATCCTCGAATCCCGATGCGAACCTTACATATTCGGGGCAGATGGAGGGTATGCATCCATCTTCACGCTGCGAAGTGCTCATGTTGCGCATCATCTGGTTGTACATGGAGCGGAGGTCATAGCGATATTGCATGGAGTATTGCATCAGGTAGTCCTGTTCAATCCATCCTAATTTCTCGCGATGGGGGCAATCGGTGAGAATACTCGACATGTTGCTTCGGATGGCCCAGTCGATGAGTGTGTAGATGCGGTTAAATAGAGGGTTGGAGCACCAGAATCGGCCGGTTTCAGGGGCGGAGTTGCAGGTGTGTAATCCATTGAGTGATAGGATTGTGGGGACATCAGAGTCCTTTGAATGGCTCTCTGGGGCAGCGTCTTCAACCTGTACATAACGGAAGCCGTAATAGGTAAACTGAGGCTGCCAAGTGACTGTGCTGTCGGAGGGCTGTGCTGTGTAGGCGAAATAATAGGGCTGACCGCTGGCACTTTGGTTCACGGTGCTGTCGGTATTCAGTAGCTCGCCGGGTCGCAGTATGACGGTTCCGCCTTTAGGGGCTTTCAGCGTCACGCGCACGATGCCGGAACAGTTCTGTCCCAAGTCGTAGAGCCATCCTTTTGGGTTCCTGGTTATCTTTACCGTAGGGACTTCCTGACGGATGGTGACGGGATGGTTTCTCTGTGACAGCATGGGCACTTGAAGCTTGTAACTGACGGGCTTGCTCCAATGTGAGTCATTGAATCCCGGAAGATTCCATCCCGGTATGGCCTTAGTGGCGTCGAAGTCTTCGCCCCCGTAGATGCTGGAATAGGTCAGAGGCCCTTCCGTCGCACGCCAGCTCTTGTCGCTGACGATATTGTCCGTGGTGCCGTCTTCGTATTCAATGTGTAGGAGCATCTTCATCTTGGGTGCTCCGTAAGAAGTGAGCAACTTGAAATAGCGCAGGCCGGGTATGTTGTAGAAGCCGTTGCCAAGCATGATGCCTAAGGCGTTACCGCCTTTACGGAGTTGTTGGCTCACGTCGAATGTCACGTAGAGCACCTCCTTGTCATATTTTGTCCATCCCGGATCCAGGAAATGGTCGCCCACCTTCTCGCCATTGATGAAGAAGTCGAACTGTCCCAGTCCTGACACGTAGGCGTAGGCGCTCTTGATGCGTTTCGTGATTGCGATGTCGCGGCGGAGGTATGGCAGCTTGTAGGTCTCAGTCTTTCTGCTGCCTAACTTCTTCTTCACTTCATCAAGGCCATGGAGGCCGGGCACGAGGTAGCTTTGCGGGTCGTCTTTCTCTAAGCCAATCCATAAGGCCTTACCCCAGTCGGCCGGAGTGAGCACCCCCATGACAAATTTCCGGGTGCAACTCCATGGCGATGCGTTTCCATGGGTGTCCCAAACACGCACACGCCAATAGTAAATGCTAAAGGATTTAAGAGCCGGCCCGGAGTAGGGGCGGAGAATAGACTCGTCGGACAGGATTTTCCCACTATTCCAAAGACAGTGGCTCTCGCTGAAGTCGGATTCGGTCCCCACTACAATCTGATAGGCGTATTGCTGAAAGCTTCTGGATTCGCTGTGGATTTTCCAGCTGAATGTGGGGTGGGGAGTATCGATGCCCAGTGGCAGACTCTCGTTTTCGCATGTGGGATCGTAAACGGAGAAGGACGACAAGATGAGTATGTTCAAAAGTAAGCCTGCCAAGATAGATAGATGCTTTACCATAGCTTGTAAGTTTTTCTGTTATTTGATTAGGATGTCTTTAGTGCCCTTGTCTTGGATGCTGCGAGATGCTGTACGGTCGAAGGAGCGTCTGTACCGCCGATTCTAAATGGGCTGCTGCAAAAATAAGAAAAAGACGGGACACAAGCAAGGAAAGCCGGAACTTTATGTGCTGGTGGACTCACTTTCTTTTCCTGATTTGGGCTGTCGTGATTTTGCTTGTTCTTTCATCTACCATGCCTGAAGAAGATCACATTCGTGGCTTTTACCAAGATAGAAGCTCAGTAGCCTCTCATCCACACATCAGAGCGAATAAAAGTCCGCGAAGCGTCCGTGGTCGTCCGTGGCAAAATAACTACAGTTTAAGAATAAGTCTGCGAGGTGTCCCATGGAATCGTAATAGCCAGTTTCTATGGTTTTCCTTGTTGTCAGTGCCAAGATCCGACGAGGGAGGAACTGTTATTGGAGGGTTGAGGGCGGTGAGAGGCGAGCTGCTCGCAGGCCCCAACCCGCAAATGGAAAAGGGCCTAAGCCCTTGGCGCTGACACAAAGGGGGCTATTGGTTTTGGTCTGTTAATCGACTATTTTGCGGTTGATTATCCTTAGCCTGAAAATCTTTCTTCAAAGAGGAATACACCTCGGGACATTACCCATGCGCCACCCAAAATCATCATAGGTAAAACATAATGTACTGATAATCAGAATAGGGTTTTGATAGTTATTAAAAGGTGACGAAGTCAAGCCGGTCGCAGCCCTACTGACGAGTGGCCGATGTTTTTGTCGGCAAGACACGCAAGGTCATAAAACTCCTTCTCCAAGCGCTGAGGAACATGCAGGACCTGGAAAGCTTATAGAAGTATAAAAAATGGGTATAATGCAACCAACCAAACAATATTTGTCGTAACTTTGCCGCCCGTAAAGAAGGATAACTGTGAAGTTGAAACACCGTAGAGCTTTAGATGCTCTGGGCCGTAGAAGCAAGGACACTAAAGGTCTAAGATGCCGACATTGATTATAAGGTATTCATTTGATTGAAGTCATGGACCGTCAAGTATTCCAAACCGATTCCCGTTCGAGGTGGACGCGCTTCAAGTGGAGCATAGGAATCATCCTCACCATTGTTGCACTCTTAGTAGTAGTTTCCGTGGTCATGTTTTTCATCGACCGCAACCCCAATCTGCCTTTTAAGGAAGACTTCCGAAGCGCGCTCATTGCTGAGAAGCCCTTTATGAAGAAGAACAAGATAGCGCGTGAGTACAACTCTTTCCGCAGTTTCTTCCATGAGAAGAAAGTGCATTCAAACTACGATAAGTGGTCACGACTTCGCCAGTCAAAAGTCACTCGCTTTGGAGGCCGTACCAATAAGTACATCGCTTCATGGAACGATCGCAAGGCAGGTATCCGAGCAGCCTTCTATGTGAGTTGGGACCCGGCCTCCTACGCTTCGCTTAAAGAGAGTGCCAAGAGTCTCAACCTCGTTATTCCGGAGTGGTTCTTCATTCATCCTGTAACGGGGAAGGTAGAGGAGAAGATCGACCACAAAGGCTACGAACTGATGCGCAAGGCTGGCATCCCCATCATGCCGATGCTGACGAATGCTTATCAGGGCGAGTTCCAGTCTGCTGGCATAGCGCGTATCTTTCACAGTAGGCAGCGCCGTTCTGCTGTCATCAGCCAGCTTGTAACCACCTGTGAGCGACATCATTTTGCAGGTATTAATATTGACTTTGAGGAGCTGCGCGAAGCTTCGAACGAGAGCCTGACGGCCTTTGTCAGAGAGCTCTCCATAGCCTTCCACAAGCATGGCCTCTATGTCACCCAGGATATTGAGCCCAACAACGAGGACTTCGATGTCAGAGAACTGGCCAAATACGCCGACTACCTCATGCTCATGGCCTACGATGAACACTCCACGACGAGCGGCCCCGGTCCGGTGTCATCGCAGCAATGGGTAGGAAAAGTGCTTGACAAGCTTGCCTCTCAGATTCCCGAGCAGAAGATCATTCTCGGTCTGGGTGCTTACGGCTATGACTGGACCCCAAAAGGCGACAACAACCAGAGTGTGGCCATCCACGAAGCCATGTCGCTGGCCGCCGACACAGGTACCCCCATCAGCTTCGACGACGGCACTTACAGTCTGAGCTTCTCCTACAACGACCAAAGCAACGTCACTCACCAGGTGTTCTTCAATGATGCTGCCACCAACTTCAATACCATGCGCTATGGCTGCGAGTACGGTGTGGCAGGTTTCAGCGTCTGGCGTTTGGGCAGTGAGGACCACCGCCTTTGGAAATTCTACGACAAGGACCTTTCTATGCCCCACGTGACGCACCTTCATATCGGAGATCTTGAGCTTCTTGAGGGCGACAAGACGGCCACCTATCTCGGTGATGGTGAGGTGCTCGATGTTATTGGCACGCCCCACAACGGTTATGCCCACATCGACATGGACAACGAGGACTTCCTAATCAGTGACGAGCAATACACCCAGATACCTACTTCCTACGAATTGGAGAAACACGGTAGCTGTGGTCCCAAGGACCTTCTGCTCACCTTCGACGACGGTCCTGACGCACGCTGGACCCCACAAGTGCTGCGCATACTCCGCAGCCACAACGTCCATGCTGCTTTCTTCATGGTGGGACTGATGATGGAAAAGAACCTGCCACTTGTGAGGAAAGTCTACGACGAGGGCAACATCATCGGCGATCACACCTTCACTCATCACAATGTAGCTCTCAACTCGCCGGCCCGCACTTACATGGAGCTGAGGCTGACGCGAATGCTCGTGGAGTGTATCACCGGGCGCAGCACCATTCTCTTCCGGGCGCCTTACAATGCAGACAGTGACCCCTCTGGCAATGAAGAGCTCCTGCCGCTCGTGGAGGCCCGCAAGCAGAACTTCATGGATGTCGGCGAATCCATTGACCCCAACGACTGGGAGCCTGGCGTCGATGCCAATACCATCTTCAACCGTGTCATCAAAGGCGTGGAACATGGCGACGGTCACATCATCCTGCTTCACGATGCCGGAGGTGTCACGCGAAAGGAAACCGTGAAGGCCTTACCCCGCATCATCGAGTATCTGCAGGCTAAGGGCTACCACTTCATAACCCTCGACCAATACCTCGGTGAGAGCAAGGACAAGCTCATGCCGCAGGTGCCCAAGGGAAAGGAGTACTACGCCATGCAGGCCAACCTCACCCTGGCAGAAGGAGTCTACGCCGCGGGCAGTTTCGTGACGGCCTTGTTCATCATCTTCCTTGTACTGGGCATCGGGCGGTTGGTCTTCATGTACATTCTCGTACTGAAGGAACGCAGAAATGAGCGCATATTGGAGTCGTCGCTCCGGCACCTACCCACCGGCAGACCCAAGGTCACCATCATCGTGCCGGCTTACAACGAAGAGGTTGACGCCGTGCCGTCGCTGTCCAATCTTCTCCACCAGGATTACCCTAACTATGACATCGTCTTTGTCGACGACGGCAGCAAGGACGACACTTTCAAGAAGGTGAAGGCTGCTTTTGGCGATAACCCTCAAGTCCACATCTACACCAAGCCCAATGGCGGCAAGGCTTCGGCCCTGAACTTTGGCATAGCCCGCACTGACGCCGAGTATGTTGTCTGTATCGATGCTGACACAAAGTTGAAAGCCAATGCCGTATCGATGCTCATGCGTCATTTCTTTGTCGATAAAGCGGGGCGTGTGGGAGCCGTGGCAGGCAGTGTGAAGGTTGGAAACCAGGTGAACATCCTCACCAAATGGCAGGCCATCGAATACACCACAAGTCAGAACTTCGACCGTATGGCCTACTCCGCTATCAATGCCATCACGGTGGTTCCCGGAGCTATAGGTGCCTTCCGCCGTAAGGCTATCATCGATGCGGGCGGACTGACCACCGACACACTGGCTGAGGACTGCGACCTCACTATCAGAGTGAACAAGGCGGGCTACAGGGTGGAAAACGAGAATGGGGCTATAGCTCTCACAGAGGCTCCCGAGAAACTCGGACAGTTCATCAAGCAGCGCACGCGCCGGTGCTTCGGCATCATGCAGACATTCTGGAAGAACCGCGCCGCCATGTTCCGACCCAAGTACCGCGGCCTG
>ONMG01000002.1 GCA_900318855.1 uncultured Prevotella sp. | reverse complement strand
TCACCATCAATTGCTGAAATAAGCTTATAACTAACTGATAATCAATGATGACATTTCATCCAACAAAAGATGTGATGAAGTCAGGAACTTGCCCCGAGGGGCACACGACCACGTAGTGCGCAGAAATCCTTGACCACCATACCACGGATGTATTGCGAACTTCTTGGCGTTGTGACGACCGCTTCAAGTGGATAGGCTGAGGGGAGGAGTGGGAGCCGGGCTGCAAAGGGCCGGGCTGCACATGAGCTCTGCCCCTGATTGGGCTACTCACTCACTGACCGATAGTTTCAGCAGTCTGACGGGTCCCATGAGTCCCGACGGCATCAGCGGCGAATTGGCCTTAAAGAAGGGATAGGAGACAAAGGTGTAGTGGCGGGTCTGACCGGGTTGGCGATCGCCGATAATGCGGTTGCGCCACATGTTGACGACCTCAATCTGCAGGTCGTTGTGCCCCGTGTGCACGGCGTCGGTGATGTCGATGCGATAAGGTGCGTGCCAGCACTGGCCCATCTGTCGGCCGTTGACCGTCACTTCGGCCAGTACGCCCACTCTGCCCAGGTCGAGCACTATGCGGCCCTTACCAATCTGCTTGCGGTTGAGGTCGAAGGAGGTGGTGTAGCGGGCTGTGCCCGAGAAGTAGCGGATGCCGTCGTCCTTGAAGTCGGTGTAGGAGCGGAGTGTGTCGACTTGCAGCTGCGCCGGTGCGCCCCTTCCTTGCTGGAAGCTCACGGTCCAGGGAGCTGTGAGCGGCTGGAGCAGCTCGCAGCTTGGTGCTTTGGGGGCCGGTACCGATGCCACGTCGGTAGGCTGGCGGAACACCACGAAGCAGGCCTCGCCACCCTCCATAGGCAAGTCGACGCGGGTACAGCCATTGGCCTGCTCATAGCCCAGACGGCTCACCTGGCCCGTCTCTGGGTTCCAGCGTTCGGGCTGACGGCCGCTCACACGGAAGACGGCATGGAGGGTGCAAGGCGTGAAGCTGCGGTTGTTTACCCAGTAGATGTCGACGTCGTTCTGTTGCCGGTGTACGTAGCGCACGCTGTCACTGCGCTGACAGATGAAGTCGGGCATGAGCTCCATCGATTCGAGCGCCTGTCTCACCGTCGTCGTGTGCACGTTCTTGTATTTTCCGCTCCAGAGTTCGTCGGCCAGGCTGTGGAACGCCTGTGCGTCATCACTCATCGCCTCTTCGGTAGTCGGCTTTGCGCCGCAGACGTTGAGGCCCTTTCGAATCCAGGATGCGATGCGCCGCAGAGTAGACAGTGTCATCCGGCGCGTGTTGGCATCAAGCGCCAGCAGCCGGTAGCTTACCCCCGAGGGTGCCACCAGCCGGCCCGCCTCACAGTGCAGGTCGTTGAGCACGGGCGTGCTCACGTAGTCGAAGGCATAGGTGTCGGGCACGGCCGGCCTGCCCGTGGAGAAGCGGCTCGTGGCATTGGCATCATCGCCGTAGTAGTAGGCCACGTCGGCCACGTTCTGTCCTTGCTGAAGCATGAAGGAAGAGCGCGACAGGTAGTCCACCCATGGGCGCGCATGTTCGGCCCACGTGTCGTGGCGGTGGAACCACTGACCGTAGATGCCCAGCGACATGCCGGGCAGATGGGTGTCGTCGGGCTGATGGTCGCTGCTGTGGACGACGATGCGGTTGATGCCGTTGGCAAACTCCAGGTCGGCTACGGCCTTGAGGCAGCCGCTCCAAAGCGAGTAGGCGATACCCTGGCCGTCGAGGCCATTGCTGGTCATCGACTCGGCGGCGGCGATGTTCTGTCCGTAGATATGTGCCACGGAGGCCGTCTCATGGGTGTCGGCCTGCTTGCCGAAGTCGCCGTCGACATAGTTCATCAGTCCTATTGTGGCCCACATGGCTCCCATGGGGTAGGTGGCGTTGCGCTTGGGACTCATGCCGTCGGGCTCCATCACACGGCAGGTCTCGTGGCTCTCAATGTAGGACGTCATGCCGTGACGGCGTGCGGCACCGGTGCCTCCGTCGTAGAGGTTCTCTTTCATGAGCTCCGAGAGCGTCAGTCGGTAGTCGAAAAGGAATTTGTCGGTTGTTGCTCCGTCCTTGATGACGACTCCTGCCAAGGCCGGCATCCATGGCAGCAGGCTGTAGCCCCTTCGGCGCCCGAACTCCTCGGGCATGCGTTGGGTCCAGTTGGCAATGCCGGCCTCATAGCTGTCCATAAGCAGTGAGGTGATGCCTTTGCCCATCTGTCCGGGGACAAAAGATTCGAACATCTCAAAGTATTTGTCGAGGTAGCGGCGCATGGCTGCCGAGTCGAGCTTGTCGGCCTCCAGACCGGTGGCCTCAGGCGGGGCGGGATGGTTCATCTTGCCCGTGAGCGAATAGCCGAAGCGGTAGATGGTCCACTGGCCTGCGGGGGCATCCCATCGGAGCAGCCCGGTGCTGTCGGTGTGGGCGGTCAGGTTGATGACGTCGGCTGTGGGGCTGATGCCGCTGACCGTAGAGGTGGGGTAGTCGGTGAGGTCGGTGGGGGTGCCGAAGCCGGCTTTCTCTTCGGCATGGTTCACCTTAGGCTCGGCGTAGAGATTGAATTCGGCAATGCCTATGGGGCGCTTGGGGTTCTTGTAGACGAGGCGGAAGTACCGGGCACTGACCGGCTTGAAGCTGATGGTGTTCAGTGGGCAACTGCCGTTGGGCACGTCGAGCACCTTACGGTAGTGCTGGCCATCGTCGCTCACCTCCAGCCATTTGTTGTTCATGGGACGAATCCATCGGTACTGGCTGAAGAACTGGCCGTCGGCAATGCTCAGGGCACTCACGGTCACCGGCTCCTTGAACCGATAGCCTATCCACATGGTGTTGTCCTTGCTGCCGCCGCGCAGGGTGTCGGCGCGGCTCAGGTCGCCGTCGGTGAGACGGTTGGTGGAGAAGGTGCCCGATGAGGCGCTTACCTCGGCCAACTGCTTCCGGAGGTTAAGGTCGGCACCGCTTTGGCGCACGGCCATCACGGCTATGTCGGCGTAGTAATGCTGTTTCGATACACGGCCGCGCTCCACAGCATTCTGAAAGGTGCCGTTCGTCCGGTAAGGCTCGGGCAGTCGGAGGCGGATGCGGCGCCCACCCTTAACGTTACACGTTCTCCACACCAGCTTCTTCATGGCGTCGGCGGGCTTCACCCAGGGGCCACCGGTGTTGCTCCATCCCGGGGTGGCCTGTATGGCCACTTCCATACCGAGGGAGTCGGCCTCGTGGACGGCATAGCGGAAACAGTCCTTCCAGGCCGGCGACATGAAGGTGGCGCGCTGCTTCACGATGGTGGGCGTCGAGAGATTGGCATCGAAGATGTGGACGCCCGCTATGCCCATGCGATGCATCCAGAGCAGATCCTTCCGGATGCCGTCTTGGGTGATGTTGCCGTTCATCCAGTGCCACCACACGCGGGGCCGCGCTTCCTGTGGCGGGTTCAGAAAACCGGTTAGGAGCGGGTCGGTCTGGCCACTGATGGGGGCTGAGACTGCTGAGAGCAGCAGTAGTGAAAGAAGAATGCGATGACTCATTGCTGTTTGGTGTGCTTATTAGTGTCGGTGTAAGACAAGCTATTGTCGGTGTAAGACAAGCAGGGGCGGAGCCCTAAGGTTCCGCCCCTCTTGTTACCTATTGAGGATTGGCTTTACCCAAGCTGTTGGGGCAAGCGATTATCCTGACTTACAATCTGGCTTATTCAGCCCAGTTGCCATTGCCTTGGTGTTCCTTAGTCGGAATCTCCCAGGTCATGCGGTTGATGGCAATGGCATTCTTGCTCCACTGGTTGGCACCACGGGCGGGCACCTCGTTCCAGCGCTTGCAGTTGTAGAATGCCCAGTCGGCCTCACCCCAGGTCTCGATGCGCCACTGCAGCTTCACCATGTCCATCACGGTCATGCCCTGCATGGTGTTGTCGCAGGTCATGGTCGGTTTGCCGGGCAGCGTGCGGGCAGCGAGCAGGATGTTGAGCTGCTCCTTGGCCTTGGCTTCCTGGTTGGACTGTGCGTAGGCTTCGGCCAGCATCAGACGCACCGTGGAAGCGCGCATGTAGACGAGGTCGCTCGTGGTGGCCTCATGGGAGTGGTTGGCGTAGCCGATGCCCTCGCTGGCAGCGAACTTCAGTGAGGTGTACTTCGGCATGGTGTACTTATACCATGTGGTGTCGGTCTTGCCAGCCTGAGTGCTGTACTGATTGAAGTTCTCGAAGTCGGAAGGCAGGATGCAAGCCTTGCGGCAGTCGTTGTCGGAGAGCTTGTTGTAGATGTTGGCATCCACCTGGTACCAGCTGCTCATGCTGTGGAAGAGGGGATTCAGATTGCCGAAGTAGCAGGATGAACCACCACGCTTGGTGCCCCACATGGCCTCGGGGTTCTTGTCGATGTTGAAGAAGGCGTTCTGGTCGGCATTGAAGGTGGTGCCGTTCCATCCGTTGTCATTGCGACTGTTCACATCCTTGAGCAGACTGGCTTTCATGCCGTAGTTGTCGGCGCTGATAAGGTTGGGATAGTGTTTGAGAATGTCCTCGCAGGCTGCAATGGTGAGCGCGTAGTCCTTCGTGTCGAGACCCGTGCGGGCCAGCTCGTACTGAGCCACGCCGCAGTCGATGTCGTGGATGTTGTCGTCAGCGGAGCCTTTGGCCACTGTGTAGCCCTCGGTGCCGAGAGCGGAGAACTTGAAGTCGGCCACGCTCTGCTTCAGAGTGGCTTTAATCCAGTCCCATGTGCCCTTCACCGAGAGTGGCTTCTCAGGATTGCTGTACTTCCAGTCGCTGTAGATGGGCCATCCCTGCTTGGTGGTCGAGGCAACGTCCTGCAGGTCGGTGTAGCGCTCCATGAGCTGGATGTAGCCTAAGGCCTTGATGGTGTTGCACTGTGCACGGTACTGGCGCAGCAGCTGGTCCTTGGAGAGAGCCACGGAGTCGGTCTTGTTGATGTAGAGCAGTGGGTGCAGGGCTGCTGAGATACGGTAGACGGGGCCCAGATAGTAGCCGTAGTTGGATACAGGCTGATCTCTGTTCCACCACTGTAGCGTACCCTCGTCGTTGGTGTAGTAGGTCACCCAGGAGCCTTTGTACACCTCGGAGCCTTCCACCATGTCGCTCACCTGCAACGAGCGCCAGAGTTCCTGATTGTATTCATATTGCTCCGAATTGGAGAAGCCGTTGGCAAATTGAGCGTTGGCGCTGAGGATGTAGTTCTGCATGTTGTTCACCATGCCCTCGAGCACTAATTTCTTCTTGGCCTCGTCGGTGCCGTTGAGAATCTTCTCCGTGATGTCGTCATCGCTGAATCCGTTGGGATTCTGTATGTCGAGGTCGCCATTACATCCGGTCAGCCCCAGCAGGGCTGCCACGAACAGTAAGTTCTTATATTTGAGTTTCATATTCTTTCCTGTTTATAGAGTTAGAGTTCAAGGTTCAGTCCCAGGGTGACTGTCTTCATCTGCGGGTAGGTTCTTGCGCCCACTTCCATACCACCGATGGTGGAGAGACTTGGGTCGAGACCGGCCTTCTTTGAGAAGAGGAACATGTTGTCGAGCGAGAGGTAAGCGCGCAGACGGCCGATACCCACTTTCTCGGTGAGCTCCTTAGGCATGGTGTAGCCGAAGGTGATGTTCTTGATGCGCAGGTAGGAGGCGCTGAAGAGCGACATGTCGGTCCAGTTGTAGCCGCCGAAGGTTGCGCCGTCGAGATGAATACTGTAGCTGTCGTTGGTCCACCACTGCATGGGGAAGTAAGCACCCTTGTTCTCAGGTGTCCAGGTGTTGCCGATGACGTCGCGAGAGAGACTGCGGCGGTCGTCGCTACCGGCGATGCTGGAAGTAGAGTAGAGTTCATTACCGTAGTCGACGGAGAGGAACTTGCCACCTAACTGGTAGGCTGCCACGATGCTCAGATCGAAGTCCTTGTAGCGGAAAGAGGTGGAGAAGCCGCCAATCCAGTCGGGAGTGGCTGTGCCCATCTCGTAGCGCGATGCATCAGAGGGGTTGTTGGTTCTCACATTCTCGCCCACCTTGTAGCTGGCGTAGCGGCCGTCGTGGTCGCCTTTGTTCACATCGGCGTAGGTCACGCGGTGCCAGTACATCGGCAGACCGGTGTTCTCGTCGACACCTGCATACTTGAAGATATAGAGGTTGTAGAGATCCTTGTGCTCGCCACGGAGGTAGAAGGTGCCACGGTTCTGATAGCCTGACGTACCACTGCTGGCCCAAGCATCGTTGCCGGCGGTCCAGCAGCCCTTAGGCAGGTCGATGGTCTCGTCCCAGTAAGGTTTCTGCTCCTCGGGTACGTCGACGAGGGTGGTGCGGTAGTGTGTGCCGTTGGTGGCCAGGTGCCAGGTGAAGTCCTTGGTGCGGATGATGTCGGCACCCAACTCAAGCTCGATACCGGCGTTGCGAATCTTGGCGCAGTTGCGTGTGCGCGAAGCCTGGCCGAGGTTGGCCAGCGGCGACACGGCCTGGGCGAAGAGCGAGTTTACGGTGAGGTTGTTGTAGTAGTCGATGCTACCCGTGATGCGGCTGTTGAGCACCGAGAAGTCGAGACCGAGGTCGAACTGATGGACGTTCTCCCAGGTGATGTCGTCCTGGGCAGGTGAGCCCGGAGCGTTAATCTTGAAGGTGCTCGGTGTGCCATAAGCACTGGAAGTGGTCTTCCAGCTGGCCACGCCGTAAGTCCAGATGTTGTTGGTGTACCAGCTGGTGACGCCGTTGGAGTTACCCGTGACACCATAGCTGAAGCGCAGCTTAGCATTGTCGAGCCATGTGCGGGTGGGCTTCATAAAGGCCTCGTCGGAGAGGCGCCAGCCACCACCGATTGACCAGAAGGTACCCCAGCGCTTGTCCTTGCGGAACTTCGAGGCTCCGTCGCGGCGCAGAGTGGCCGAAGCGTAGTAGCGCTCAGCGTAGCTGTAGTTGGCGTTGCCGAAGTAGGCCTCGGTACGATATTTGTCGAGTCCCCATCCAGGAGTGGCCAGGCCGTAGCCGGTACCACCGAGCAGGTTCTTAATTTGTGCGAAGTTGCCGGGTATAACTTCACCTGTCAGAAGCTCGTAGCCCGTGCCAATGTTGACGTTCTTACGGTCGATGCTCTCGTATTCATGACCGAACATGGCGTCCACATGGTGCACCTTATTGAAGTCCTGCGAGTAGGTGAGCAGCTGCTGGATGTCCATGGTGCGGGTGGTCACGGTCCAGAGGTTCATGCCGCCATAAGGAGCTCCGCGACCGGCCTCACTGTTCATGTATTTGGTGTGCCTGAAGTTGTTCTCATCCATATTGAAGTTATTGCGGAAGGTGAAGTACTTCAGGAAGTGAGCCTCGGCATAGGTGCGGGTAGTCCAGGCGGCGATGTCCTGCTGCTGATAGTTGGTGTCGACTTCCTTGAGCAGGTCGCGGCCCCAGGCGTTACCATCCTGCATGTATGTGGAGCCTAAAGGCGAGTAGGTGCGGTGGTTGCCGAAGTTGAGTACGGCGTTGCCGTTGGCGTCGTAGACGCGGTTGCCGTCCTTGTCGTACTGGTAGTAGGATACGAGCGGGCTCCATCCGAGCACGTACTCAAAGGTGTTGCCTGACGAGGCTCCGATGTTGCGGATACCCCATTTGCCGGCCATCGAGCGGGTCTGGGTGTTGGAGTAGCCCACGTTGGTGCCTATCTTCAGCCAGCTCAGCACGAGGGCGTCCATGTTTGCGCGTCCGCTGTAACGGCGATATTTGGAGTTGCGCACATACGACGGGTCGTCCTGATAGCCCAGCGAGAAGTAGTAGTGCATACGCTCGTTGCCGCCGCTGGCCGAGACGTTGTACTGCTGGCGGAAGCGAGTCTGCAGCAGCAGGTCTTCCATGGTCTCGTTGTTGTAGAGCAGCCTGGCGTTGGGATTGATTCTGCCCGTCGTCGGGTCGACAAGGTAGGCTCCGCTCATGGTGGCACTGGAGTTCTTGTCCTTGCCCGTTATGGTGTAGGTGGCGCCGGGCACGAAGTAGGCCATGTCGTTACCGAGAGCGTTCTTCTGGAAGTTGGTCTCGCTGCCGGTGTAGTCGAAGAGGTGCTGGCTGGCGAAGAGGCGGGCTTCCTCGTCGCTGTGGTTAGGATTGTTGACGTTGGAGGTGTAGACACCGTTCTTCATCACGGGCAGTCCGTTGTTGACGCCATAGCGATAGGAGTTGTAGATACACTTCCAGGCGTATTCATAGATCTCGGCGGCACTGTTCATGCTGTTGTAGTCGTGCGGTCCGGCTGAGTTCCATCCCCAACGTGCATCGAAGGTGATACGGGCCTTGCCCGACTGTCCGCTCTTCGTGGTGATGAGGATGACACCGTTGGCGGCACGTGAACCGTAGAGGGCTGTCGAGGCAGCGTCCTTCAGGATGGTGATGTCGGCGATGTCGTCGGGATTCAGCCTTGAGAGCGGGTTTTCGGTCTCGCTGTTGGTCTGCTGCATCACACCGTCGACCACTACGAGGGCGTTGGAGCTGTCGCCGTTGGCTGAGCTCACACCGCGGATGCGGATACCGGTGTCAAAACCGGGCTGACCGTCGACAGACGCAATCTGAATACCAGGTGCCGAGCCTTCGAGAGCGCGGGATACGGTTGTGGTGTTCTGCACCTGGATGTCTTTCGTGTTGACTTGAGAAAGCGAGCCTGTGAGGCTCTTCTTAGCGCGGGTTCCGTAAGCTACGACTACCACCTCGTCGATGTTTTCGGAATTGTCGCTCATAGTGATTTTCATGTCGTTTCTTGCAGTCACCTCCAACTGCTTGAATCCAATGTAGGACACAATCAACTTAGCACCGGGGGGGGTATTAAGTGTAAAGTGACCGTTGACATCGGTAACCACTCCATTCTTGGGATTACCCTTCTCAACGATGGAGGCTCCGATGACAGGTTCACCGGTAGCATCAACTACCCGGCCACTGACGGTGCGTGCATTTGACTGCTGAAGAGCCTCTGTG
This sequence comes from uncultured Prevotella sp., assembly GCA_900318855.1. GTDB lineage: Bacteria > Bacteroidota > Bacteroidia > Bacteroidales > Bacteroidaceae > Prevotella. Next base: position 7,384 of record ONMG01000002.1, on the reverse strand, counting down.
CCGTTGTTCGTCTCCGAACCTGCCATGGCCGACGTGGGGGCCAGCGCAAGTAGCGACACAGCAAGAATACAGGCCAAGTTCTTACCTGGCTTGCGTGATTTTCTTGTACTAGTTCTTTTCATAGAAAGTAATGTTATTAAAGAGTTATCTGAAGTCCTCCTTCTTCTGCACCTCTTGGGGGTGAGCAGTGTGTCCGTCGGAGAACCACTTTTCGTGTATGTTCCTGGTCCATTTCCATACCCTCCGAGGGTAGTATTTCCCATTGGACGACCGATGTTAACAGTCTTTTCTTTTTCGATGTCAAATTTAGAGAATATGGGGCTAATACCCAAATTTTTTGGTCTTTTTTTTATGTGGTCGATGTGTTTTTAACGCTTTTGTCTTACAAAATGGCGATTTGGGGGGCTTAGGGGTGGGGTGGAAAGGTGCAATGTCAAATGTTCGGGTGTTCTTTCTGTTGATTCTTTAGTTCGGACTGTGCTGTGAAGACGATAGAGGGAGGTAGACGGAATAAGCGCATTGATGAAAGCATATACCTTATTATATTATAGGAGGGAGTGGGGGACAAGAAGTTAGACTGCACTTTTTGCTTCGCAAGAAGTTAGGCTGCACTCGGGAGAGCCTCAAAGAAAAAGCGGGCTTTTTCTTTGGTCTTTCCCCTCGTTTGCACTAACTTTGCAACATAATAGAAGGAATTAGGAAAATGAAATTTCAGGAAGTGCCCGTATTACTGCTTACGGGGTATTTAGGAAGCGGTAAGACTACATTAGTGAACAGAATACTTGCCAATGAGCGTGGTATCAAGTTTGCCGTGATTGTAAATGACATCGGCGAGGTGAACATTGATGCAAGCCTCATACAGCAAGGTGGTGTCGTAGGACAGAATGACGACAGCCTCGTGGCGTTGCAGAATGGATGTATCTGCTGCACGCTCAAAATGGACCTGGTGCAGCAACTCAGTGATATCGTCGGTATGGGCCGGTTCGACTATATCGTCATTGAGGCCAGCGGAATCTGTGAGCCTGCACCTATCGCACAAACCATCTGTGCCTATCCGCAGCTCTATCCACAGTTGGCCAAGGACGGCGTGGCTAAGCTCGACGCCATTGTCACGGTGGTGGATGCCCTGAGGATGAGGGATGAGTTCAATAATGGCAACGACCTCAAGAAGCAGAACCTCGGTGAGGACGACTTGGAAAGCTTGGTTATCCAGCAGGTGGAGTTCTGTAACCTCATACTCATCAATAAGGCTTCCGAGGTGAGCGCGGACGACTTGGCCAAAGTGAAGGCTATCCTGCGCACTATCCAGCCTAAAGCCGATATTGTGGAGTGCGACTATGGCGAGGTGGATCTGAGCTTGTTGCTGAATACGCATCTCTTCGACTTTGACAAGGTGGCCTCGTCGGCTGCTTGGATTGAGGCTGTAGAGGGCGATGCTGACGATCTGGAAAATGAAGAGAGCGGCGAGGCCCTTGAGTACGGTATCAGCACCTTTGTCTACTATCGGCGCGCACCGTTCGACCTCAGTCGTTTTGATGAGTTTGTTGCTACGAAGTGGCCTAAGAATATCATCCGGTGCAAGGGAATGTGCTATTTCCGTGATGAGCCCGATGCCTGCTACGTGTTTGAGCAGGCGGGGAAGCAAGTGAGTCTTCGCAATGCCGGACAATGGTATGCCACTGCTCCCGTGGAAGAACTGAAGAAATATATGGAGGAGATTCCTGCACTGCGCAAGGATTGGGATGCACATTATGGTGACAGGATGGAGAAGCTGGTGTTCATAGGACAGAAAATCGACAAGCAGGCACTTGCCGACGCACTCGACGAATGTCTCGACACCTCTTATTAATAGTTCGTCCTATTAAAGACCCTAATATGCTTTAGTTATGCGTATTGATATTATCACAGTACTGCCTGACATGATTGCAGGCTTTGTGGATGAGTCTATTCTCGCCCGGGCCCAAAAGAAGGGACTTGCCGAAATCCACCTGCACAACTTGCGCGACTATACTCTTGATAAGTGGCGGAGAGTGGACGACTATCCTTATGGAGGATTCGCGGGCATGGTGATGCAATGCGAGCCCATCGACCGCTGCATCAGTGCCCTGAAGGAAGAGCGTGATTACGATGAAGTGATTTTCACAAGTCCCGACGGCGAGCGCTTCGACCAACATGTGGCCAATGACCTCTCGATGAAGAAGAACATCATCATCCTCTGCGGACATTATAAAGGTATTGACCAGCGCGTGAGGGACCATCTCATTACGCGCGAGATAAGTATTGGTGACTATGTGCTCACGGGTGGCGAACTGGCCGCCGCGGTGATTACGGATGCTGTGGTTCGGCTTGTACCGGGGGTTATCAGCGATGACCAGAGTGCGCTCTCGGATTGTTTTCAGGACGACATGCTGGCAGCACCTATCTACACGCGTCCGGCTGACTACAAAGGCTGGAAGGTGCCCGAGATACTGCTGAGCGGTAATGAGGCTAAGATAAAAGACTGGGAAATGGAGCAGAGTTATGAGCGAACGCGAAGACTCCGCCCCGACTTGCTCGACAAGCAGAAGAAATAAAGCACGACGCCTGACTACGCAAATAGTCAGGCGTCATGCTTATATGTCGTGAAGGTTATCCTCTTTGGGCTTTATTACCAGCACTTCCGGTCGTTGACCTCAGAAAGTCCACTTGGCGGCAATCGTAGGAATAGCATAGAACTTGTTGTGCTGTCCATTCTTGTTCCACACGAAGTTATTGCTGATTTCTACTTCCGAGCCTACGCTGAGATTGATGCCTTCCCAGCCGCGGAGCGTGTTGAAGTTGTACCAGAACTGAGGTTCGCTCAGCAGAATCCATTTTCCGCTCGCATTGGGGTCGTACCATAAGTCGCAGAACCCACTGAACGTACATGCCTTCCTTGCAAAATTGATGCCCCATACCTCGGTGAGCTGAAAGCTGCTGAAGGGATGAGCCTGATAATGTCGGTTCTTGAAGTAATACTTATACAGCGTCTGTATGGAGAAGGTGCGAGAAAAGTTCTTGCTGTGCCAGTTCCAGGCTCCGCCCATAAGGACGGCATGTTGGAAACGGGTGGCTGTCCACAGTTCCTCATCGGAGGAGAGACCTCCATTGTATTCGGCGTGAACGGCCCATTGCTTGTTGGCTGTGACATTGAACTCGCGCGATATCTCCCAATAGGCACCAGCCACGCCATCGCGCTGATAGTCGATATCTGTGAACATATAAGTGCTGCCCCACTTGTCGGGCTTGAACATTTCGACTGTGGTTGTCACCGATGGCCGTTTCGTGAGGTCGCTCCACAGTGAGTGGCCAAGGTCATAGTGCAATTGGACGTTTTGTGCGCCCACTGTGGTTGCTGCGGCAATGAGCGCAGTGAGCATGAGATACCTTTTCATAGTTCTTGGTGTAATAGTGTTTTATTGCTGCAAAGGTAAGTTAAAAAGCTGGAAATTCCAAACATTGCGACTTGTTTTCTTCGACAATACGTGTATTTGCCTCTGCTTGCCATTCTATGAAAACTGAAATAAAAATGATGAAGGATGAAAGGTATTTCGTGAAAAATTAGTAACTTTGAACCGATATAGTGGAAGGTGAAAGAGTTGCCTCTCTTCTGCTATTGGAAATGAAAACGAAAGAATAATATAAATGCACTTCAAATGGAATTATCAACCACCCACAACATCAGAGGAGAAAGAGGCTCGGGCGCTCAGTGACAAGTTGAACATGAGCCCGGTGCTGTGCCAGCTGCTCATAAGGCGTGGCATCACGACAGAGTCGGCGGCAAAGCGCTTCTTTCGCCCACAACTGTCCGACCTGATTAATCCTTTCCTGATGAAGGATATGGATTTGGCTGTTGACCGGCTCAACGACGCTATGGGCCGAAAGGAGAGAATCCTGGTCTACGGCGACTACGATGTCGACGGTTGTACGGCTGTGGCACTGGTTTACAAGTTTTTGCTTAATTTCTACTCCAATATCGACTACTATATCCCAGACCGCTATGACGAGGGGTATGGGGTGAGCAAAAAGGGCATCGACTATGCTCGCGATACCGGGGTTAAGCTTATCATCATTCTGGACTGTGGCATAAAGGCGGTGAAGGAGATAGCATATGCCAAAAGTCAAGGCATAGATTTCATCATCTGCGACCACCATGTCCCCGATGAGGTGATGCCTGATGCTGTGGCCATACTGAATCCGAAGCGTCCTGACGACACCTACCCGTTCAAGCACCTTTGTGGTTGCGGAGTGGGCTTTAAGTTCATGCAGGCTTTCGCCAAGAATAATGGCATCTCGTTCTCGCGCCTTGTCCCTCTACTTGATTTCTGTGCTGTGAGTATTGCTGCTGACCTGGTGCCGGTCATAGATGAGAACCGTATACTGGCCTATCACGGACTACGGCAGTTGAATCTCAATCCCAGTGTGGGGCTGAAATCCATCATCGACATCTGTGGGCTCTCCAACCGCGAAATATCCATGAGCGACATCATCTTCAAGATAGGGCCGCGTATCAATGCTTCAGGCCGAATGGAAAGTGGTAAAGAGAGTGTGGACCTGCTTGTGGATCGTGACTATGCTCATGCGCTGCACCAGGCGCACCATATTGATAAATACAATGAGAAGCGTAAGGACATCGACAAGCAAATGACCGAGGAGGCCAATAATATCGTGGCCAGGCTTGAGAGCCAAAGGCATCACTCTTCCATTGTACTCTATGACGAGCATTGGAAGAAAGGAGTTATAGGTATCGTAGCCTCACGACTTACCGAAATCTACTTCCGGCCTACGGTGGTGCTCACCCGTGATGGCGACTATGCCACCGGTTCAGCCCGAAGTGTCACGGGATTCGATATATACTCAGCTATCAAGTCGTGCAAGGACTTGCTGGTGAGCTTCGGGGGGCATACCTATGCCGTGGGGCTGACTCTCAGGTGGGAGGACATTCCCGAATTCCGCAGTCGGTTCCAACACTATGTGGAGGAGCACATTGCACCGGAGCAGACAGAGGCCTCACTGCATCTTGACGCCCTCATCGACTTCAAGGATATCACGCGGAAGCTGCATAATGATTTGAAACGCTTTGCACCTTACGGTCCGGGCAATACAAAACCACTCTTCTGTACACTCAATGTCTACGACTACGGCACCAGCAAAGTGGTGGGAAGGGAGCAGGAGCATATCAAACTTGAGTTGGTTGACTCGAAGTCGAGCAACGTGGTCAATGGTATTGCGTTCGGTCAGAGTGCCTCGGCTCGTTACATCAAGTCGAAACGTAGCTTCGATATTGCCTATACCATAGAGGACAATGTCTTCAAGCATGGCGACGTGCAACTACAGATAGAGGACATCCGACCTTCTAAGAGCGAGAATGAGCAGTGACCGATTTCTTGACCTACTGCACCAATACTGGGGCTATCCCGACTTTCGTGGTATTCAGCGCCAGATTATCGACAGTATTGCCGCCGGGCATGACACGCTTGGACTAATGCCCACCGGCGGCGGCAAGAGTCTTACCTTCCAAGTGCCGGCGCTGGCTGCCGGGAAGGTGTGCCTTGTCGTGACACCACTAATAGCCTTGATGAAGGACCAAGTGATACACCTGCGCCAGCGGGGTATCAAAGCCGCAGCGGTATATTCCGGGATGTCGCATCAGGAAATATTGTCGACGCTTGAGAATGCCGTTTATGGTGGAGTGACACTGCTCTATGTGTCGCCAGAGCGACTGCAGTCAGAGCTCTTCCAAGTGAAGCTCAGGCACATGAAGGTGAGTTTCATCACTGTGGATGAGGCCCATTGTATCAGTCAGTGGGGGTATGACTTTCGACCTTCCTATCTGCATATCACTGATATCCGGGCACTGGAGCCTGATGCCCCTATACTTGCACTCACGGCCACTGCCACTCCGGAGGTGGTAGACGACATCCAAGACAAGCTGCAGTTCAGAGAGCGGAACGTCTTCCGTATGAGCTACGAACGCAAAAACCTGTCGTACGTTGTGCGTCATACGATGAATAAGGACGACGAGGCTGTTCACATCCTCCGTTCTGTACCGGGAACAGCCATCGTTTATGTGCGCAGTCGTAAGAAAACGAAGGAAATAGCGCAAATGCTCACCGCCAAGGGCATCACGGCGTCAGCCTACCATGCCGGTATGGAGCGTTCTTCCAAAGACAATGTGCAGAAAGCGTGGCTTTCTGGTGAGACACGTGTCATCGTGGCGACCAATGCCTTCGGCATGGGCATCGACAAGCCTGATGTGCGTCTGGTCATTCACATGGACTGTCCCGACTCCATAGAGGCTTATTTCCAAGAGGCAGGACGTGCTGGACGTGATGGGCAGAAGGCTTATGCAGTGCTCCTTTACAACGGGCATGACACGCGGACGCTCCTGCGCCGGATTCCTCAAACCTTCCCTCCCAAAGAGTTCATCCGTAAAGTCTACGACGATCTGGCTTACTTCTTTCAGATAGGTGTCAACAGTGGTGCCGGAACCTCTTATCTCTTCAATCTCGACAGCTTTTGCCGCATCTATAATCATTATACGGTACCTACGGATTCAGCCTTGAGGATACTGATGCGAGCCGGTTACATCGACTACCAAACCGATCCTGACGATAGTACCCGCGTGATATTCACTTTGGAGCGTCATCAGCTCTATTCTGTTGACACCACGCCTCGTGAGGACCTTGTCATAACGACCCTGCTTCGCACCTATGGAGGTCTTTTCACCGACTATGTCTACATTGATATAAACCTCTTGGCCATGGTGTCGGGCTTGAGCAAGGAGGAGATCTATCTCACACTGAAGGAGCTCTCGCATCGTGGCATCCTCAATTTCATACCCCAGCGCAGTACGCCTCTCATCACCTATACCACCGACCGTATAGATTCCGACCGCCTGGTCATATCGAAGGAAGTCTATGAGATGCGGAAGGAGCAATACGAGAAGCGTATTGACGCTATAATTCGTTATGCAACAAGTAAGGATATTTGCCGTAGCAAACAGTTGCTCAGTTACTTCGGCGAGATAAACCGGCATGATTGCGGTATCTGTGATGTCTGTGTGGAGTCCCGTCAGAATCCCGGCACCAGTGTCCAGGCCGACAAATGCCGCGAACAGTTACTTGCGTTGTTTTCCGACAAGAAGAGTCATAGTATGGCCGAAGTGCGACAGCTGGATTTGCCCACAGAGGCATTGTATGAGGTGCTGCATGAACTGATGGCCGAGGAAGTTATACAATTGGACGAGGCTCAAGGACTGCGTCTTTGCGACTGATGAAGCCTTGATAAACCCAAATCGGTCATTAGAAAAAGCTTCTTGTCATTTTCTAATGACCGCCATTAGAAAAACAGCTTTTTATATGCT
>ONMG01000016.1 GCA_900318855.1 uncultured Prevotella sp. | reverse complement strand
AGTGGACCGGATGCTGATGTCATCGTGCTGCCGGAGCTTTTTGCCACAGGTTTTCGAATCCAGCCCGCCGAGCTTGCTGCCGATGCGTCGCTCATCATGGAGTGGATGCGCACGGAGGCCTTGCGGCGTAATGCGGCCGTGGTGGGCAGCGTGGCGGTGGCTGTCGAAGGCCGCTTTGTGAATCGTCTTTTCTTTGTCAGCCCCGACGGTTCGGTTCAGCATTACGACAAGCGGCATCTATTTGGCTACGGTGGCGAGAAGGAATCGTTCAGTGCAGGCCACGAGCGCAGGGTGGTGAGTTTCCGCGGTGTGAGGTTTCTGCTGCAGGTGTGCTACGACCTACGCTTCCCCGTGTTCAGTCGTAACCACGCCGATTACGATGTGGCCCTCTATGTGGCTAACTGGCCTGCTGGCAGAAGGGCTGCCTGGGACATTCTGCTCAGAGCCCGGGCTGTGGAGAATCAGTGCTTTGTGGTTGGGGTGAACCGTGTGGGCCATGAGGGCGGACTCTTCTACGATGGAGGCTCTGCTGTGTGCGATTTTCAAGGTCAGCCGATAGCCGCCTGTCCTTCAGATAAGGCTGGGGTTGCCACGGCTCTTCTCCCCTTGGCCCGTATGGAGGCTTTCAGGCGGTCGTTCCCCGTATTGAAGGACGCTGACAAGTTTAGGTTATTATAAATAGGTCGTGTGATGAGGATAGCATCGAAAGAAGATGTGGAGCGTATCGTAAACACATGGGGCTTCCTGCCCTTCTTTATGGGCGATGTCCCCGGATTCTCGTTGGCCGAGATGACGCCTGCCGAACTGTGGTTCCCCGAGGACGACACTTCCGACAACGGCGTGTGGGACTGGAAGAGTGATATCATTCTGCAAGCCGACTGTGCCTATGGTAAGTTCTACTGTGGCAGAGCCTGCTTTGTGAGCATGGATTGTTTCCCGGATTTGGTCAACTGCCGGCGCGCTGCCGTGAAGCTTACCACGCAAGAGCAACGCCTGCTCGACGTGCTGAAGGTCAACCATTCCATGCTCTCCGGTGAGCTGAAGAAACTGTGTGGCTATGTGAAACCGCGCGCCCCGCGGTCGGGCAACCGCATCAGCCGGATAGCCGAGAAGCAGGCCGGGCATCCCGCCCGACGGGCTTCTGCCGGCAAGCAAGGGAAGACGGAAGGCTTCGAGACTGCTTTGACCCACCTGCAGATGGGCGGGTTTGTGGTGAGTGCTGCCTTTGAATACAAGTACGACCGTGAGGGCAAGCGCTACGGGTGGGGCATGGCGCGCTATGCCACTCCTGAGGATTTCTTCGGTCCGGAGCGCCTCCACGTGGACCGCAGTCCCGAGGACTCTTACGACCGGCTGCAGCGTGCCATAGCCCGTATCCCCCTTCGCTTCACTCCCGGCCAGGTGCGAAGACTCATCTTGGGTTGAGGCTCTGAGCCCCGTTGGGAGCTAAAGCCTGCCCATAATTTTCCTTCTGTTGGGATTCGGGATATCCATATTGAAGTTCATTAGTATTGTTTGTCAGTGAGTTATAGGATTTTCACAACAAGTGACGAAGTCAAGACGGCAGCCCACCATGCCCGTCTGCAAGGAAGGAGCCCACTTTGCGCCCATTCTCCGAGTGAAAGCTACTCGGTAGCGGTGTCAAGATGGACCGCAACGTGAGGATGCCCATGCTTCAGCCCGGAGGGGCATACATTTGAAAACAAAACTGCGGTTTTGTTTTGCCAATATCTTCGTTTGCACTAACTTTGCAGCACTGATAGCAGGGGTGCTGTGCCCGCATCCGCGCACGATGGGCGGTGCGGAGTCCGGTGCGCAGTCCCAAGATGCTTCGTAATAGGAGGTTAGGTGGGACCGCTGTTATCGGCAGATTATTTTGCAGTTGTTATGACAGAGAATTTGGTAGGAGAATATCATAGAGAGGGTAGAATAGAGGTGGTGTGTGGTTCCATGTTCTCGGGTAAGACCGAAGAGCTCATACGCCGCATGCGGCGCGCCAAGTTCGCCCGGCAGAAGGTGGTTATCTTCAAGCCGATGATAGACACCCGCTATTCCGAGATTGATGTGGTGAGTCATGACCGCCACACCATCAGCTCGGTGCCGGTGGAGAAGTCGGGCGCCATCCTTGAGCTTGCTGAGGGCATGGATGTCGTGGGCATCGACGAGGCGCAATTTTTCGACACAGGACTGGTGAGCGTGTGTAATGAGCTCGCCGGTCGGGGAGTGCGTGTGATTGTGGCGGGCCTCGACATGGATTTCAAGGGTCATCCTTTTGGCCCTATCCCCAATCTTCTGGCTGTGGCCGACGAGGTGACGAAGGTGCATGCCATCTGTGTGAGGTGTGGTGCGCTGGCCTACGTGAGCCACCGGCTCATCCACAGCAACAAGCGCGTGCTGCTGGGTGAGCAGACCGAGTATGAGCCGCTCTGCCGGGAATGTTATAAAAAGGCACTTTTAGAAGATAAACATCATGAGACAGGAAATCACATTTGACAAGTTCATCCGGTGGACGGGCACGGGGCTGCTCGTCTTGGCCATACTCTATCTGATAAACTATCTGAGCAGTGTGCTGCTGCCCTTCTTCGTGGCATGGCTCTTTGCCTATCTGCTCTATCCCGTAGTGACATTCGTGCAGTATCGCCTGCATGTCAAGGTGCGTGCACTGTCCATCATCATCACGCTGATTCTTGTGATAGCCGTCCTCGGTGCGGTCGTCTATTTCATTGTACCACCCATGATAGAGCAGTTCCAAAAGTTGGGCGACATCCTTGCCAAGTGGGTTCACTCGGCAGCTCACACCAACAACATCACGGAGTGGCTCTCGGAGAAGGCGCAGGAGAATTCGGCCGAGATAGAGCGGTTCTTCAAGAGCAAGGATTTTGCCGATGCCATAAAGACGGCCATGCCGAAGGTTTTCTCCGTGCTCACCCAGACGGCGAGCGTGCTGTGGAGCATCGCCGCCTCGCTCATCACCTTATTATATATGTTCTTCATCCTGCTCGACTATGAATACCTCACAGAGAATTGGATTCGCATCTTCCCAAAGAAGAATCGCCCCTTCTGGCATGAGCTGGCGCAGGATGTGAAGCGGGAGCTCAACAACTATATCCGCGGACAGGGACTGGTGGCGCTCTGCATGGCCGTGATGTTCTGCATCGGGTTCACCATCCTCGACTTCCCCATGGCCATAGGCTTGGGGCTGCTCATCGGAATCCTTGACCTTGTGCCCTATCTCCATACCTTCGCACTCATCCCCACGGCCTTCCTGGCCATGCTCAAGGCTGCCGATACGGGGCAGAGCTTCCTGCTGGTGTTCGGTCTTGCATTGGGCCTCTTTGCTTTGGTCCAGATTATCACCGACATGGTGGTGACGCCGCGCATCATGGGTAAGGCCATGGGACTGAATCCGGCCATCCTGCTGCTCTCGCTCTCGGTGTGGGGCTCGCTGCTCGGCTTCATCGGACTCATCATAGCCCTGCCCCTGACCACGCTCCTCATAGCCTACTGGCAGCGCTATGTGACGAAAGAGAGTAAAATGCCGCCCTCGCTGACCCCGCCGGAATCGAAATCCTCGGTGCCTGCCGCAGCATCCGAAGAGCGCTGAGAAGCAAGCAGCCCT